>JANMEM010000485.1:0-7031 GCA_031376985.1 Hyphomicrobiales bacterium | reverse complement strand
GGGCAGGGCGAGAGTGGCGATTTTTTCGAAAGACTCCAATGCTTCAATCGCAGGCCGCACTGCTTGCAATGCGTTTTGCACTTGGTCCACGGTTTCATTGTACCGTGCGTAGGGCACACATTCGCCGTGACCGTCAAAACCGTTGCGGGAGAGTTTCACCACCACAACGTCAGCAGCGGTTTTGCTGCCGCGCGCAATGGTGAAAGTGCCCGCAATGGGCCAGCTTTCATGAGAACATGAAAACTGCATCACATCACTCAACGTTCGCCCAAGCGGCCCGCAGCTTCACCTAGCATCATGTAGACTTCACCGGATTGCGAGGCGAGAACAGCATCCACAGTGTTGGCACCGCCCGGAACTTCTGTCAGCGTGTCGAGCAATTTTTCAAACAGGCGGATGTAAGATGTGACACGGGATTTGAGCAGTCGCTCCTCGCGGTAACGGGTGGTGATGTTGGCCACCGTACGCTTGCCACGCGAGTCACTGAGGCGCTGGGTGTAAACGCCCTTGTCTCCGCCGATATAGCGTTTTTCCAGGTCGCGGGGCAGGCCGTCATCCAGGGCTTCCACCACTTCGCGCGAAGCTGCATGCAACTTCAGTGTATAGGCGGCGATTTCCTTGGCCACGTTTGCTGGCATGCCCTCAGCTGGTTCTTCGCGGCGTCGGACGGCAGGTTTGGCAGCAGAGCCCGACAGCGCTTTCACACTGGCGGCAATCTGGGCCATGGTGCCTTCAACACCGTTGCTCCGCTCCGTGGAGGCTTTTGGGGCGCTGGTCGTTCCGACGGGAGCGGAGAACGAGGCGCCCTCAGATTTTCCCGGCGTGGACCCTCGCGGTGCGATGTATCCCGGCCCTGAGAAGTCCATGCTGCCGGATTGACGGCGCACCACTTCTGACAGCGCATTCAATGCCGAGATTTGATCGGCTACGACCTTGCGCATGGCGTCGGCGTTGTTTCGGGTTTCCTCTGGCAGATCGATGACGGCGCGCTTCAATTCACCACGAGCGCTGTCGATGTCCTTCACCACCTGTTGTGCAGTGATGCGCATGTCCTGTGCGGTTTGCTGGAAGTCGCTTGCTGTTGATGACAGCATTTCATTCATGCTGGCCAAGGCACGCTCATGCTGTTCACGCAGCACACGCGCAGCCTGATTAACCTGACCTGCCGACGAGCCTTCAAGTTTCTTCAATTCGTCCTCAAGCCGCAGCATGGATTGGCTGGTCTGGTCAGCGACGATACGGCTGATGTCCTTGGCGCGGGTTTCCGCACTGTTCAACGAGTCCTCAATCAGGTTCATGTAGCTGGTCATGACCGAGTCAACTTCCTGGGCGCGGCGCTGGGCATCAGTCACCAAGGTGTCGAGCGCGTCACGGCGGCTCGCCAACATGCGTTCCATCTCGTCGTTGAATTTTTCAACAGAGCGGTCAACAAGTGCGGTTACATCCTCCAGACGTTCCGACACGCGGGTGCCCGTCACTTCCAGTTTGCCCGTCAGCTTCATCGAAATGCTTTCCAGCTTTTCGTCCATCTCGCCTGCAGCCGTCGCCACTTGGTCGGCGAAATAGGTGTTGGCGGTCTGGATGTGGCCAGCGAACTTCTTGGTCACATCGTCAAGTGTGCGCGTGGAAGATACGGTTGCATTTTCCACCTGATTTCCGAAGGCAAGACCGGTCGAATCCATAGTATCGATAAAGCGCTCCTGCGCATCGGTGATTTTCCCCGTGATTTGCGCCAGCACAGGATCAAGCGTTCCGGCAAAGCGTCCGTGTGACTCTTCCAGATCGCTGGTGAAGCGGTTTTGAACATTGCCAATTGTTCCAGCAAAGCGGCCTTGCACATCGACAAGGGATTTGTTGGTTGCCGCTGTTGCGTTGACCAATTGATCCGCGAAGAAACCATTGGCGCCTTCAATGGCAGTCGTGAATTCGCGCTGGGCTTCACCCAGATTGCGTGTGGACATTGATGCTGCGTCGGAGAATTCTTCTGTCGCCTTGTCGATACGGTCCACCAACAGGCCGGTTTCCTGTTCGAAGCGACCCGTGATCTGCATGGTGGTTTGCCCGAGGCCTTCGGAGAAGGCGTCCTGCACCCGGTCAATGCCAGATTCGAAGGTGGATTGGGCGCGACCGAGGCGCGACTGGATTTCGGTGGAGGCCGTATCCAGCGCTGTGACAAACGTGTTGCTGGTGCTGCTCAAACGGCCAGACACATCTGCTGTCACCTGTTCCAGATGCGTGGTTGCAATATCAAGACGTTCGCCCAGGTCGCGGGCGGTGGTGCTCAACTGTTCTGTCATGCGATCAGTATTGCTGCTGAACAGACCTGTGAGTTCGGTGGTGGATTGATCAAGTTGCGCACCAATTCGGGTTTCCGTCTGGTCGAGCAGATTGCCAAGGGTGGTGGACGACACATCGAGTTGGCGCGTCAGCTTTTCAGTCACATCGGCCACGCGGCTGGTGACTGATCCTGCTGTCACATCAATATTTTCATTCACGCGCAGCGCAATTGATTCCATCTGGTCTGCGATGTGGGACGAGGCTTGTTCCAGACGCGAGAACAGCTGGCTGGACGTGCCTTGCATGTTGGTGTTGACGGAGGTTGCCGTGAGGTCGATGTTTTCGTTGACGCGCAGAGCGATGAGTTCCATCTGATCGGCGATCTGCGATGAGGTTTGTTCAAGGCGCGTGAACAATTGTGTGGAGGTTCCCTGCAGATTGTTGGTGACGGAGCCTGCTGTGGCTTGCAGCATGTGCACCATGTTGTCGCGCGTTGAATCCAGCTTGTCGACGAAGTCGCCCGATATGGAAATGATGCGCTCTGTAACAGCCCCCGTAGAGGTTTCGATATTCTGCGAAACCGCGATTCCTGCGTCCTGCATTTGGCGGGTCACAATGTCAGAGGTTTCCTTGATATGCGCGGCGATGGTGCCACTTGTGGATACCAGCAGATCATTGACGGTGGAGCCTGAGGACTGCAACTGGTTGACCACGAGGCTGGCACTGTCAGCCACGCGCTGGCCCACGGTTTCAGCAGAGTTTTCCAATGTGGTTGCTGCCATGTGCAGCTTTTCCATGGCACGGTTATAGGCTGTGTCATAGGTGGCGGTGATGGCATCCGACGTGTTGCGAATGGTATCCGCTACAGCAGACGAATACTGGCCAAGATCTGACGACAATGTGTTGGAGGCTTGGGCAATACGATCAGTATATTCGGTTCCGCCGGTTTGCAGATTGAGCAGCATGTTCTTCGATGTGATGTCGAAGTTGGCCATGATCAGTGCGGCCGATTCTTCGATCGAATTGGTGTATTGTGCGGTTGTGGCGTTGACGGTGTTGGCCACAAGGTCGGCGTGTTTGCCAAGCTGGCTGGTCAAAGTGCTGGTGGCATTTTCGATGCGGCCCACGGCCCCTGAGCTTGAAGCATCAAGATTGCCGAGGAGTGATCCTGTGGCCTGTTCAATGCGGTTCACCATGTCAGAACCTTGGGTGCCAAGGCCCGTCAGCAAGCTGGAAGATGCCTGGTTGATGCGGCTCGCCACGTCGGTGCCCGACGCATTCAGGCCACCCAGCAAGCTGTTGCTGCTTTGATCAATGCGGCTGAGAATATCAGTGCCGGTCGAGGACAAGCCGTTGAGCAGGTTGGTGCTGCTCAAATCAATGCGGCCCAGAATGTCGCTACCCGTTGCGGTCAAGTTGCCCATCAGGCTGCTGGCTGCACCTTCAATACGGTCAGTCAAATCGCCGCCCGTGGCATTGAGGCCACCCAGCAGATTGCTGGCTGCACTTTCAAAGCGGCCTGTCAATTCACCACCGGTGGTGTTCAGGCCGTTCAACAGGTTGAGTGAAGACTTTTCGATGCCCGTTAGGATCTGGTTGCCGGATTGGTCAATGCGGAGAGTATAGGCTTCGGTGTTGACCACCATGGCATTGGTAACGGTTGACACCTGCTGATTGAGGTGATCGGCCAAGGCACCCGAGGCCTGTTCGATGCGGCCTGCAAAATCAGCACCGGATGAATTGAGCTGGGCGAAGAACTGATTTCCGGATTGGTCGAGGCCCGACAGCATTTGTGTGCCCGCCAGTTCAATGCGTTGAGACAGGGTCGTGGTAGCAGCATTGAAATTGCCCGTGATCTGGTTTGCGGCCAAGTCCACGTATTGCGACAGGTCGGTGCGGGCTTGGCTGACCTTGCCGACAAAGTCACCCACAATACCCTGCAGACCTTGGGTGACAATGCCACGGCTGTCTTCGATGCGCTGCGCGGTTTCAACGCCGGACTTTTCAATCAGGCCTGCGATTTCATTGGTTGTGGCTTTCAGGTGATAGGAGATATTGTCGCCAACTGTGGTCACGGTATGAGACAGTTCGCCTGCGGCGTTGCGGATGTCGGCAGCTGACGCAGTGCTGAGGCGGGCGATGGTGGTGCCCACTTCATGATTGGCCGATGTCAGTTGTTCAGCGCTTTGGCGGAGCAGCGTGATCAGGTTTGACTCCATGCCTTTCACTTCGCCACCAAATTTCGATGATTCATTGGAGAGCGTGGATGCAGCGCCGTTCAGCGCCAACACATAGTCCTGCAATTGCGATGAGAAGCCATGGAAGTCGCCAAGCAGTGTCCCTGCAATGCGTTCAAACTGTTGGCTATGACCGCCGATTTCGCTTCCCGCAATGGCGGCGCGGGCCGAGACGTCGTCTATGGTGCGTGCCAAATCGTCTGATGATTGTTTCAGACCGTTTTCAAGTCTGTCGAAAGTGCTCAGCGCCATGCTGATGACCTGATTGAGATTGCTGGTGTTGCTTTCAAGCCGTGTCAACAAGGGTGCAGCTTCACCGCCGACAACCATGCTGGTTTGCTGCAAGGCCACGCGTTGGCTTTCAAGGCCAGACACCAGACCGCGGATACGGTCTTCATTGGCACCAAAAGCCCGCTCCACCGCAGACATTTCCTTATGCACGATTTCTTCCAAAGCCGTGGCGCGTTGGTAGGCGTGTTCCACGCCACCTACCAACAGATCAACCTCATTGCGCACGGCTTGGGCGATTGATGTCAGATTTTCAGAGGCAATGTCAGTCGGGCGCACCAGGCGCAAGGCCGAGTGCATCAGGACTTCCGAAACCTGGCGCAACTGTTGCGTCCGCCACAGGAAAAAAGCCATGATCAAAATCATGACAGAAGGCACGATCAGAACCGCTATGGATTGCAGCAATTCGGACGCGCTGGGCAATCTGTCCTGTGGCGGTGAGATGATCGTGGATGCGCTGAAAAAGCCCCAGGCAAAAACCCAGAGGGCAATGACGCCGATGGCCCAAACGAATACTGCATAAGACGGGGGACGGCGCAATCTTGCCAGCATGGCGGCGGTGCCGGGATCATTCTCGTTTGCAGGGCGGTTACGCAGCGGTTGCCGTTCAGACTCAGTCGTGATCTGCAAAGCAGGCGATCTGTCCTGACGGTTCCGGTCTGAATTTCGAGTTGCCATATCGCTTGTTCGCACTTCTCTACATGGCGGTTGCCCGCCTGCCCAACCTCGGCCTTCCGACTGTGCCTCTGCCGGATCAATCCGGCACAGGGGCCACCACAGTCCTGGAGCCACAATCCATCATAGTAAACCAATGGAGTCCCAACTTGAACCGTTTTGGCCTTGCAAGCTGTGGGTAAATGAAAGTTTGGTTAAAATTATGGATCAATTTGAATCGACTCAGGAAATTCAATTTTTTCCATGTTTTTTCAGGCCATCTGAGGGTTTGTCTGGCAAATTCCGAGGCAGGGCGATGAGGATGTTATTGTGGTAAAATTACAGAAGTTGCAAGTTGAGCAAATTTACTCGCCCAAAAATTGCGCGGCGTTGGACATAGACGTGCTGAATCGAAACACTTTTGGCGATGTGGCACTGAGGACTGAGATCATCGCGCTGTTTCGGGCGCAGCTCAGTGCGGTTCGTACTCAATTGATGTTGCCGGTAGACGCCAATGGCTGGAATCACCTCACCCATACGTTGAAAGGTGCCGCCGCCGCTGTTGGTGCCCAGAAGCTTGCGGCTTTGGCCGATGCGTGGGGTCTCACTCCTCCTCCAGCCAGCAGAAGTGCCCGTTTGCAGCTGGAAGTGCAGTTCAGACTTGCCCTGGTCGAATTTAACCGCATGGCTGACGCGCTCGCCGCCTGACGGTTGCCTTGTGGGGGCGCTTCTCCTATGAGGACGCCCGACAATTGCAATCGGATATAGAAGCATGGCCAAGATCACTTTCATTCAGCACAACGGAACAGAAATCGAAACAAAAGGCATCACCGGAATGACGGTGATGGAAACTGCTGTGAAGAACAATGTGCCGGGCATTGACGCCGACTGTGGCGGAGCCTGCGCCTGCGCCACCTGCCATGTTTACGTGGAATCTGAATGGATGGGAAAGCTGGCGGCCAAGAACCCGATGGAAGCCGACATGCTGGATTTCGCATTTGACGTTCGCGACAACAGCAGATTGTCCTGTCAGATCAAAGTCAGCGACGCGCTGGATGGTTTGCGCGTGAAGGTGCCGGAGAAGCAGTTTTAAGGGAAGTGCTACCTTCGGCGTTTCGCCCCATTCGTGCTCACACAAAAAGGAAGTCCCCCGCGTTCAGCGTGATATTGGCGACGCCTTGGACCACGATGGATTGGCCTGCGACCTGCACGGTGACATTGTTGGTTGTGTTGTTGAGAATGGTGAACTGGCTAAAGGTGGTGGCAATGGCTGAGGCAAAGGAAAGTTTGTCGGCGTTGTCTTGAAAGTCGGTGATGACGTCATTGCCAAAGGTCGTGGTTTCAAAGCGGAAGATGTCATTGTCGGCCCCGCCAAAGAGGGCGTCTGAGCCTGCGTTGCCGACGATGTAATCATTGCCAGCCCCACCTTTGAGGGTGTTGCCGAGAGCGCTGCCGATAAGCACGTCACCGAAAGCGGAGCCTGTAAGATTTTCGATTTCCTGCAGCACGCCACCGTTTGCTCCAATGCCTGTGGTCAAGTTGGCAAAGATGCCAGAGGTGGCGGTTTCATAGGAC
>JANMEM010000471.1:0-2177 GCA_031376985.1 Hyphomicrobiales bacterium | reverse complement strand
TATGTCATCGGTCGTGACGGGTGTGGAGGTGGTGAATGCCTGGCGCGGCTTTTTGAGATACTGCTCAGTGAAATGATGTGTGCAGACAGCGAGAAACGCTATTCCAGATGCTGTCGCGTGCAGTGGCAATTTCTGTCCTATGGTGAGTGAGACACGATTGGCCTTGTCTGATTCCTGTGTGCACACGGAGATCAACATGCCTGCCCCGTATTCCGCCGCATGAACAGTTTCGCCGGTGACTTCTGACAACGCACGCACGATTGGTTGCACTGTTTTGTAAAGCGGGAAACGCTCCTCCCGCGCCTTGCCCAGCATCTGCAAACTTGGGCCCAGGACGTAGTTCTTGTTGCTGTCATCTTGTTCGACAAATCCGCAAGCTATGAGCTCCACCAGCATCCGTCTGGTCGTTGCCTTGTCGAAACCTGCGCGTTTTGCAATTTCGGTAAGGCCCAATTGCGAATTCGGAGTTTTTAAAATATCAAGTAAACCCAATGCTTTACTCACCGTGCCCAAGACATCGATCCACTTTTCTGCTGACTGCTGCGCAAACATGTTGACTCCATCGCCAGAAGTTTGCAAGTCTATATTTGTACCAAAGGTTCAAATAATGAACCATGGGATTTTAGGGAACGCCGTTTAAGAGGGAAAATCCATGGCAGATAAAACAGAAGCAACTGGTGCCAACCAGTTGCGAAAAAACAGTCTTGGTGTCGCTGCGGTAACATTTCTCGTTATCTCCGCAGCAGCGCCACTGACCGCGGTCGCAGGTGGCGTGCCAAACAGCATGATGATCGGCAATGGAGCGGGCATTGCAGGTTCATTCCTGATTGTGTCTGCCGTGTTATTGATGTTCGCAATCGGTTACTGTGCAATTGCCCGTCACGTATCAAGTGCGGGTGGATTTTATGCCTTGTCCGCAAGGGGCCTCGGAGGGCGGGTCGGTGGAGCGTCTGCGCTGGTCGCGATCTTGAGCTATAACACCATGCGGCAGGCGGCTTTGGTCTCTGCGGCATTCCTGAATTGTTGATTGCTGAAATCAAAGCGCGCGGCACCAAGGGTCTGACCATTGCATCAAATAACGCAGGAGTGGACGGGTTTGGTTTGGGCCAGTTATTGAAAAGCCGCCAGGTCAAGAAAATGATCTCGTCTTATGTTGGTGAGAACGCCGAGTTCATGCGGCAGTACCTGGCGAAGGAATTGGAAATGGAATTCAACCCGCAAGGCACTTGGCCGAGCGCATGCGGGCAGGCGGTGCTGGCATTCCAGGTTTTTACACCAAGACAGGTGTAGACACGGTGATTGCCGAGGGCAAGGAAACCAAGGAATTTGATGGCCAGATGTTTGTGTTGGAACGTGGCCTTGTGGCCGACCTTTCGATTGTGAAAGCATGGAAGGCTGATCCTTCGGGCAACCTCGTATTCCGCAAGACAGCACGTAACTTCAATCCGCCTGCCACCACCTGCGGCAAAGTATGTGAGGCCGAAGTGGAAGAGATTGTGCCGTTGGGTTCGCTTGATCCGGACAGCATCCACACGCTTGGCATTTATGTGCATCGCCTCATTCAAGGCCAACACAAAAAGCGTATCGAGCAACGTACTGTTTGTAAAAAGGAAGTTGGATAATGGCTTGGGAGCGCAACCAAATGGCCGAACGCGCCGCCAAGGAATTGCAAGACGGCTGGTACATCAATCTTGGCATTGCTATTCCGACTCTCGTGTCGAATTATTTTCCGGCAGGTGTGGAAGTGACCCTGCAATCGGAGAACGGCATGCAGGGCATGGGTCCGTTTCCGTTTGAGGGTGAAGAAGACGCTGATCTGATCAATGCCGGCAAGCAAACCATCACCGAACTGCCGCAAACCTCATTCTTTGATTCATCGCAAAGTTTTGCCATGATCCGCGGTGGCAAAATCAACTTGGCCGTATTGGGTGCCATGGAAGTGTCGGAGACGGGCGATCTTGCCAATTTGGATGATCCCCGGCAAACTGGTCAAGGGCGGCGCCATGGATTTGGTGGCAGGTGTGAAGCGCGTTGTCATGGTGATGGATCACACCAAAAAGGCCGGTGAAAGCAAGATGCTCAAAGCCTGCTCAATGCCCCTCACAGGCAAGGCCATTGTTAACCGCATCATCTCCAATCTTGGTGTGCTCGGTGTCGTGCCCGGTGGTTTGATAATC
>JANMEM010000428.1:0-14778 GCA_031376985.1 Hyphomicrobiales bacterium | reverse complement strand
AGCAGGGCAATTTTCATGTTTCAACAATACGCCGTGTGAGAAGAAATGTTTTACCAGGATGAACGACAAATAAGCCTTTAATACTGTTGCGCCCCAAAAGCATTGGCACATCCATGTCTTTACGGTCGGTCAGGGTCATTTCGGTTTTCATCAGCACAGCACCCAGTTGCACTGTTGCCCGGATAACCGGTCGCATTTCGCTGTGTCCGTTTGAACTTTTAACACGCCTGAAACCTACCAGAGGCGCAGCGTAAGCCTTGGTATCAACGACAAAACGCACACGCCGTCCTCGCACTTCAATCACATCTGCATGCAAGGCCGAAGTCCGCGCTCCGGTATCAATCTTCGCCGCAATCGGCCCCAGTTTGATTTTCGGAAACCGCACCGCCTCTTTCCAGCCCACCAGCGGAAGAGCAAACATCATGGGGCGTTTGGGCGTGATCATGGGGATGTTCTAAATCAAAAATATGATTCACCAAAGCCCAGCTTGATTTACAAATTCCGTTACCGGCCCCAAGTGCGCTCCAAAACCCTCAACCAATTCCCATGCGCAATCTTTTCAACCAACGCAGCACCAAGTCCAGCTCCAACCAGCGCATCCAACAGTTTCGTCACCCCCGTCACACTTCCAATGACCGCCGGAATGCGCGCACCGTCAAAATCACTGCCAAGCCCGACGCAATCAACACCAGCATATTGTATGAGATGCTGCACGTGGCTTATCATCACACTCACGTCCGTCAGCGAGTCCCAGCGTCCGTCGCTCCGCAAAAAGCCCGTCGCATAGTTCAAACCCACCATGCCGCCTGACTCGCGGATGGCCAGCAATTGTTCATTTGTCAAATTGCGAGATGATGCGGACAGCGCATGCGCATTGGAATGCGTCGCCACCAGTGGTGCCGAACTCAATGCCGCCACATCCCAAAACCCGCGCTCATTCAAATGCGAAACATCAATCATGATGCGAAGGCGGTTGCACTCCCGCACCAAAGCCTTTCCGGCGTCGGTCAAACCACCGCCCGTGTCCGGCGATGACGGAAACCGGAACGGCACACCTTCACCAAAGGCATTGCTGCGCGACCATACCGGACCAATGGAGCGCAGCCCGCGGTCATAAAGCGCCTGCACATTCGAAAGATCAGGCGCAATCGCTTCAGCACCTTCAATATGCGTGATCCACCCCAGCTTGCCGGCATTCATGGCACCGCGCATCTCAGCCGCAGTTTCACACAGCAGCACATCGCCCTTGGCCAGTGCAACAATCCGGTCCCGCAAATCCAGCATGCCCTCGGCCGAAGCCAGCGCCGTTTTCTGCGCCACACCTGCATCATAAGGCGGGTTCAGGTCGTCATCATCATGGTGATAATCTGCTTGTGACGGCGAGAAGATCGCAAAAAATCCACCCGCCATTTGCCCCGCTTTTATACGCGGCAAATCCATGTGGCCAAGTCCATCCCCCTCAACAAAATCCTCCGCCGCCCGCGCTGATTTTTTCAACCAGAGTCGCAGAAGAACGTCGTTGTGTCCGTCAATGATAGGAGGGTGTATCATGGTAGAAAAAGCCCCCATCGCCCTTCGGGCTCTCCCCCAACTTGTTGGGGGAGTAGCCCGATGGGTGGGAGAGGGGGGCCTTAAACTTTAAGCTTTGGAATGCATCTCCGCCACATAATCCCAGTTCACCAGACTATCCACAAATGCTTCCAGATATTTCTGCCGCGCATTGCGATAGTCGATGTAATAGCTGTGCTCCCACACATCGCATCCAAGGATTGGCGATGCACCGTGCATCAGAGGATTTTCACCGTTTGGCGTTTTTGAAATCGCCAGCTTGCCATCCTTCACCGAAATCCAGGCCCAACCCGAACCAAATTGCGTCATGCCGGCCTGCACAAAATCAGTCCGCATCTTGTCATAGCCGCCAAGGTCAGCATCAATCGCCTTTTCCAAAGCACCTGGAATCTTCTTGCCTCCGCCATTGGGCTTCATCCAGTTCCAGAAGTGCAAGTGATTGTAATGCTGGCCCACATTGTTGACGAGGCCCGCGGCCTTTTCAGCAAAAGCTGCCTTGCAAATCTCTTCAATCGACTTCGACACCAGCGGCGAATCTTTCAGCAGATTGTTGCCATTGGTCACATAGGCCATGTGATGCTTGTCATGATGAAACTCGAGGGTTTCCTTCGACATGTAGGGGCCAAGTGCATCATAGGCATAAGGCAGGGCGGGCAGTTCAAGAGCCATAGTCATTCTCCAGTTGAAGTATGACTGTAATCTAGGCGTTCATGCCGTGGGATGCAAGGAAGGCCCGCCATGCGCTGCATGTGGGCAAAGCACAGGAACTGGAACAGAAACCGAACCGGAACGTCACGGTTCAACCATCAAAACGCCCAAAGCCCATGCGACAACTCTCACCCAATCTATTAACAGTTACTTTCACGAATTCCGTGTATGTGATTCGGGAAACAATCTAGGGCGTTTGGGGGTTATCAATTGCAGCAGTCGAATATCGGACATTATCCGGCGGAATTGCGCGGACTGGTCATTGATCTCCACAATCATTGCAAGGCCTATATGAGAGCCAGCGACGGTCGCGCCTGGTGGCAGTTGATTTCCACCGCCGCGGTTTTTTTGCCGCTGGTCGTGCTGATGTTCTGGCTTTCGCCCTTGGACAATCCTTTGGCCCTTCTGTTGGCATTTCCAATCGGTGGCCTGCTCATTCGCTTTTTCGCCCTGCAACACGACTGCGGCCATGGATCGTTCTTCTCGTCCAAACGCACCAATGAAATTGTCGGTCAATTCCTCAGTGTACTGACATTCACACCTTACGACCATTGGCGCAAATCCCATGCCCAGCATCATGCAGGTTCCGGCAATCTCGACCGTCGTGGCATTGGTGACATTGAAACCATGACGATTGCAGAGTTTGAAAAACTCTCACCTTCGGACAAGTGGAAATATCGCATGTTGCGCCATCCGCTCATCGCACTGGTTGTCGGACCACCGGTACATTTTTTGATTTTGCAACGCCTGGCCCTTGGTTCACCCATGAACCGGACAGAGGCCCTGCCCGGACTTCTGCTTCACAATTTGGCACTCGTCATTTTTTATGGCAGCCTGTGTTGGGTGTTGGGTGTAGGTTTGGTCTTGGCTGTCACGTTGCCATCAGTCCTGATCGCAACATGGATTGGCGGTTGGTTGTTCTTCGTACAGCACCAATTCGAAGAAACCCTGTGGGAAGGTGCCGACAAGTGGGACGTGAAAATTGCGGCCCTCAAAGGCTCGTCACATTTGCAGCTTCCGGCGGTTTTCAATTGGGTGACCTGTGATATTGGCCTGCATCACATCCACCACCTCTCAAGCCGTATTCCAAACTATCGCCTGCGCGCCTGCATGGCGGCCAATGAAGCGCTGCAGAACATCGCCCCGAAGCTCACAGTCTGGAAAGCCTTGACGTCCATGCACTTGGCGCTCTGGGACGAGAAAGCCAGACGCTTGATTTCGTTCAGGGAATATCGGTTGCGCACGGCGTAAGTCTCAGGCCCCGAACAGCGGCACACCCATGACCGCTTGCATAAAGGTCAACACCGTCAAAACTGCAATGATCAGCGCTGCCCCATAAATTACGCTGCGTTTTCCACTCAGCGCGGCCAGTGGCAAAACCTGCATCGCATGCAATCCAATAAAATGCGATACCCGCAAATCACCGCCCGTGGTTGACCAATGAAAGAATGGCAGGCCCGTTGCGTCCGTTGCAAGTCCGCCAACAGAATGACCCGTTTGCGATGACATGTATCCAGCGGTCAGCGTGCCAAGCACGGCGCCCAGCATCAGCCCAAACCCGGTAGCTTCGCGCCACAAGTCACCTGCACGATTTCGCCAGATACGATAGCCCACGTAACCCGCAGTCCCGGTCAAGATCAGTGCGCCAAGACCCATCATGGCATAAAGCGCAGCAGTAAGCGGCGTGCCCGTGTTGAAATGTGACGCCTCGCCCAACGCCGCACGAAACACAATATAGCTGAGTTCAAACACAGCGGCGGCAATCAACAGCCGCACGGCCCAGCGAACGCCACGCCCATTCCGCGACTCTGCACCCAACAACGAAAGCGCCCAGGCAACAGTGGCCAAATGCACAGCAAGCGAAAAGAAAAACTTCGCAGGCTTCTCCCAAACACTGACGCCCAACAGCAATCGGTGATCAACAATTTGCAAGGCACTGCAAAACACAAATCCAACAGCAAATAAAATTGCAAAAACAGCAAGGCCGCGGGAACCCGCGAAAACATCTCGCATGAAGTCTGCGACAGGAAAAGAAGCCGACGATGAAGAGTGAGCCAAATTGGTAGACATAATTTCTCCTGTTTCAAATTTTTGAATGAAATACTTCAACACTCCGTCGTGCCACCCCCTCGTCATCCCGGCGAAGGCCGGGATCTTACTAGCCAATGGCGAAATACGAGGAGTAGATGGATTCCGGCCTTCGCGGGAATGACGGGTACTTATGGCGGCGCTGACGTCGACTCGCCATTCGCCACCCGCAGATTGCGTTGAAACAGCAGCTTCGACACTTCGAAGCCAACAAGGCCCATGGGGCCAAACATGAATGTCAGCGGCAACAATGGAATAAGCAACAGCCGGGGCAAGCCCTGCGCCATCACTTCACGGGCAATCCAGGCCCCCATGAACAAATCAAATGCCAGATAATGAATCCAACCCGCCAATGCCGCCCACTCGGACGTGAACAGCAATTGCACATTGGCCAAGCTGTCAAATCCACCCGGCGCTTTGAAAAAGAAAAAGACAATCAGCGCCGAATAAATCAGCGAAAACCCAAGCGGCCAAAAGCGCCCCGCCAACTGGTCACGCCATAGGGGTTTGTTCAGAACAACACTGAGGATCAAAACAATCCAACCCGCCAAAGCGAGGGGATTGACGACTGAGAACAGTTGAGATGCAGTCAAGATAACGTTCCTCCAAACAAACTTGCGCTCGTTCTAGACCGTTATCTTTCCGTTGTCAAGATATATTTACACTGTAAAGATCAACTGTTGCCGCCGCCCGAAGGAAAGCCAAAGGCCTTGTCACCCCAAACCGCCTTGACCCGCTCGTCGCGCCCGCAACCTTCGCGATAGCGGTGATAGGCATCAGACTGCTTGATCCAGCCGAACCGGGTCAACGTGCGTTTGTCACCCAGATAATAGTTTTGGTGATAGTCCTCAGCGTCCGTGAAAGACGAATTGTCGCCAACGATAACTTTCAAGTCCTGCCCCAAATCTTTGGCAGCACCCTGCAAGGCAGCAGCCGCGGCAGCCTTTTGCTTGTCATCAAGAGGAAAAATTGCCGGGATGTAACTGTAGCCACGGTCGCAGAACTGACCCTCGCCATCGGTCACATCTATTGTTCGCAGAAAATGCGACACCAGCGAATCGTAGGAAATCACGCTGTTGTCAAAAACCACTTTGACCCCTTCCGTGTAACCTTCATGGTTCTCATAACTTGGGTTCTTCATCGTGCCACCGGCATATCCGGACGTTGTCGACGAGACCCCCTTCACATGGTCCATGTCGCTTTCGACACACCAGAAACAACCGCCTGCAAAAATGGCAGTCTCTTCGGCAGCCCGCACACCGGGTGCAGCCAGAAATGCAATCGCAAGGGTCGTTGAAGCAAGCAGGGAACGTATCATTGTAAAACTCCTTTTGTTTCTTCTACGCAGCAAAAATCCGCTTGGCACTACACATCGTCACACAGATGCGTGAAAACAGGTCAGCGACCGTTAAGTCGGCCCCAAGCCTTCAAATCCTGCGGACCGTGATCCTCGATGTGTTTCAATTCCGAAGTGCCAGGACGTGCCGGGATGACGACAAGATTTTGGTCTGGCCACCTTGCACTTGGAACAATCAGAGCGTCGCAACCCAAAAAATGCGCGGCCTCGCCAATCTGTTGGGTCACAGAATATTCCGCCTGCAACCGCGAATAGTCCAACCCACCAAACTGCGATGCCTCGACACCAAAAGGCACAAGTTCATCAACCGACTGAAATGCATAAACCCGCCGTGCCTCAACTTCAATTTCATGGAGATGGATTTTGAGCTGTGACGGAAACACTGGCTGCCCGCGCGTCAAATGAAAATGCACCTCGGCCCGCGCCACATCTGCCGAAAGTGCCGTGTAGATTACTTCGAATGATCCATCGTCCCAACGTCCTTTCGGACTGGTGGCAACCAGCGGGTCCCGCCCCGCCCGCGCCATCCGCCATATTTTTCCGCTGAATGTAATGAGCGTTAAACCCTGCAGGCAGTCAAGCAGCGCAGGGTCACGAATCTTGCGCATCGATCACACGAAGGCAGCGGAATCAAGTCGCTCGATGACCGTCAAAACCTCTTCAGCCCGACCAGCCGCGATTACATCAACGGCCCGCTCTCCACCCAGTTGTGGATGACGGGCATACAGCCAAAGTCGTGCCTCATCCCGCGTGTAACTGTCACGCAACCGGTTCGCCACATAATGCAAATCTGACAGCATCAACTGGGTTTTGGGATGTGGCAATGACATGGCCTTGCCCCACCGGGACACCGTCGGCTCCGAAACATCTACAATATTGGCAATGTCAACATTCTTCAGACCCGCGGTTTCCCGCAGGTCTTCGAGGTAGTGAACAAATCCCAACTCAGCTTTCAGCATGGCAATCACTCTTTTCTCTTTCAATGATATAAGATCATGAAAGAAAAACGTCAACACCCACCTAACGCCGAGTCAAACCGCCCAGCAAGCCCCGCACCAGCGCATTGCCAATCGAGCGCGCTACAGACGTGCCGAGCTGCCGACCGACCGACCCTGCAACACCTTTAACGAACCGGTCTGTCGCCGATTCAGGTTCGCGCCGCGTCGCCGAAGCCTGGGTTCTAGCGATTTTCGCATCTGCCTTGGCTCGCTCCTCTTGTTGTTGTGCAGCAGCCCGCTGCCTGGCTTTGCCAGAAAGTTTTTCGTAAGCCGACTCGCGATCAATGGTTTCTTCGTATTGACCATACAATGGCGAGCCCTTCAGCAGTTTCGTCCGCTCAGCAGACGTAATCGGTCCAAGCCGTGATGATGGCGGGCAAATAAAGGTGCGCTCAACAACAGTGGGCACACCCTTCGGGTCCAAAACTGACACCAGCGCTTCACCCTTGCCCAATTCCGTAATAACTTTTTCAGTCTTGAACTTTGCGTTTGGCCGGAACGTCGATGCCGCAACCTGCACCGCCTTTTGTTCTCGTGGCGTATAAGCCCGAAGCGCATGCTGCACACGGTTGCCCATTTGCGCCAAAACACCTTCCGGCACGTCCAAAGGATTCTGCGTCACAAAATAAACCCCCACACCTTTGGAACGGATCAACTTCACCGTCTGCTCAATCTTCTGCAACAGGCCTGGAGGTGCATCTGAAAACAGCAAATGCGCTTCGTCAAAAAAGAACACCATCTTCGGCTTTTCCGGATCACCCACTTCCGGCAATTCCTCGAACAACTCCGACAACAGCCACAACAGGAACGTGGCATAAAGCATGGGACTGTTGATCAACTTGTCCGCCGCGAGAATATTCATATAACCTCGACCATCTGGCGTGGTACGCATCAAATCCTTGATGTCGAGGGCAGGTTCACCGAAAAACTTTTCACCCCCTTGCTCATCCAGCACAATAAGGCGTCGCTGGATTGCACCAATTGTCGTGTCGTTGATATTGCCATAGTCAGTGGTGATCTCCTTGCCGCGCGCCGCCAAATCTTTCAGCAGCGACCGCAAGTCCTTCAAATCAAGAACAGCCAGTCCTTCTTCATCCGCAATCTTGAACGCAATATTCAAGGCACCTTCCTGGGCATCTGTCAGTCCCATCAACCGCGATAACATCAACGGACCCATATCGGTGACAGTAGTGCGAATGGGGTGGCCCTGCTCACCAAACAAATCCCAGAAAATCGTCGGCGTCGCTTGAAAGCCGTAGTCTTTCAGGCCAACCAGACTTGCGCGTTCAAGCAGAAAATCCTTTGGCTCACCCTCCATCGAGATTCCAGAAAGATCACCCTTCACGTCAGCCGCAAACACAGGAACACCAGCGGCGCAAAAACCCTCGGCCATAATCTGCAAGGTCACGGTCTTGCCGGTACCCGTGGCACCCGTCACCAGTCCATGGCGATTGGCCAGCGCCAGAAACAACTCTTCGCGCTTGCCGCTCTTGCCCAGAAAAATTGAATTATCGGCCATCTATGGTAATCCCTCTTATGTCGGTGGCAGCTTATAGCTGGGCAACTGATGATTCCAAATGGACTTTGCATGCAAGATTTGATCGCGAAAATTATGACGGCAACTGGACTTGATGAGCCAAAATCAGAGAAGGCGGTGGGCATTCTTCTCAACCTTGTGGCCACCCAAGGCAACAAATCCAAAGTCGCCGAACTCTTCGAAAAAATGCCGGGCGCTGCGGAATTGGTCGCTGCTCATGGCGGCGATGGTGCGGGGGGCGGCGGCTTCATGGGCATTCTGGCGGGCGGCATGATGGGTGGTCCCTTGGCCATGATCACCAAACTGCAAGCCATCGGGCTGAACGTCGATCAAATCAAACAAGTGGGAATCTTGACACTGGACTATGCAAAGAAAGCCGCCGGAATAAACGCAGTCCGCGAAGCCGCCTCCAATATCCCGGGTCTCAACAGCTATATTTGAAGTCAGCGCCATGCAGAAATTCCCCAGCGTAAGCAGAGAGCAGTGGTTGAAGCGAGCACCTGAGGCAGGTGCGGCTCTGCACGGGCGAATTGACGGGCCCAGAGCCTTTCGTGGAAGCCACGCGCCGTGGCGGGTCTTGGCGCGAATGGATTCAGCAGACCTTGGCCGCGCCTTGAATCAGGCAAACAATGATCTGGCACACGGTGCTGATGGCTTGGTGATCGCCTCACCGCATGTGGTGCCTGCTCTCAAAGAACTCCCTCTCCACAAAATTTCAATCTTCAACGAAGCAGGTGAAGCAGGCGCAGAAGCGATCGCCGAACTGATCAAGACACTGCCCCTTGATCCCTCACGCTTGAACATTGACTTTGGTTCAGCAAATCCGTCGCTCATCAAACAACTTGTCACCCAAGGCTTCAGCGGACCCTTCATGCGGGCCGATGGTCGCGTGGCCCATGCCCACGGTTTGACAGACGCGCAGGAATTGGGAGCAACTCTCAGTATTGCAAAAACCCAGTTTAATGTTCTTGGCACACTAGATGCAATCAGCATGACGCTGGCAGCCTCTCAAAATACTTTCGAAACAGTGGCCAAATTCCGAGCGGCCCGCATTCTCTGGAAAAAGCTGCTGGTCGATTTGAATTTGCCAGCTGCACCACTCGTGCTGCATGCAGAAACCTCCCTCCTGATGATGGCTGATGTTGACGCCCACACCAATATATTGCGTACAGTCACAGCAGCGTTTGGCGCAGGTCTTGGCGGTGCTGATTCAATTTGCGTCATGCCCTTCTCCTCAACGCAGGGAACACCAAACAGTTTCGCCAGGCGTGTTGCCCGCAATCTGCAAATGATAATGTTGCACGAGGCCCACCTGTGGCGCGTTCAGGACGCGGCAGCCGGCGCTGGCTATGTTGAAATATTGACCCAGCAGATCTGCAATGAAGCGTGGGATGTGATGCTCAACGCAGACCGAGGAGATTGGCCAACAGGTAACCGCGATAAACCGCCGGCACGACCAATCATTGGAGTTACAAAATATCTCGACGTGAATGATGCAAAAGCCGAAATTGAAGAATCCAGGGCCAACCTCCCCCCTTCGGGGTACTCCCCCAACAAGTTGGGGGAGAGCTTGCAACGAGTCCCTCCCCAACGTGTCGGAGAAGTGCCCGAAGGGCGATGGGGGCCTTTCGTCACCCCGGAAGCCATCACATTCAAACCCGAATACCACGCCGCTGATACCCCTCACTACACAGATGAATTTCCGGGCTTTGCGCCGTTCCGCCGTGGTCCCTACCCTACAATGTATCTCTCGCAGCCTTGGACAGTGCGCCAATATGCTGGCTTCTCCACGGCTGAAGACTCAAACGCCTTCTATCGTCGAAATCTTGCAGCCGGGCAAAAAGGTCTCTCAGTTGCTTTCGACCTCCCCACCCACCGTGGCTATGACTCCGATCACCCGCGCGTAAGTGGCGACGTCGGAATGGCCGGTGTCGCCATCGATTCAATCTACGACATGCGCACACTTTTTGACGGCATCCCACTCGATCAGATGAGTGTGTCGATGACAATGAATGGCGCAGTGCTGCCAATCCTTGCGCTCTATATTGTAGCGGGAGAAGAACAAGGCGTGCCGCCTGCAAAATTATCGGGCACCATCCAGAACGATATCCTCAAAGAGTTCATGGTGCGCAACACTTACATCTATCCCCCGGCTCAATCCATGCGTATCGTGTCGGATATCTTCAAATATACCTCGGAACATATGCCGAAGTTCAATTCAATCTCGATTTCCGGCTATCATATGCAAGAGGCAGGGGCGTCCGCTGACCTCGAACTTGCATATACTTTGGCCGATGGTTTCGAATATGCCAGAGCTGGCGTTGCAGCGGGCCTTGCGATTGACAGTTTCGCTCCGCGTCTCTCGTTCTTTTTCGGCATCGGCATGAATTATTTTATGGAGGTGGCCAAGCTCCGCGCAGCCCGCGTGCTATGGGCCGAGTTGATGCAGACCTTCAATCCAAAAGACGAACGGTCATTGATGCTGCGCACTCATTGCCAAACTTCGGGCTGGAGTCTGAGTGCGCAAGATGTTTTCAACAACGTGACGCGCACCTGCATTGAAGCCATGGCCGCGACCCACGGTGGCACACAGTCCTTGCATACAAATTCACTCGATGAAGCTTTGGCCCTTCCTACGGATTTCTCGGCGCGCATCGCCCGCAACACCCAATTGTTCATGCAGGAAGAAGCAGGCACCTGCAAATCCATCGACCCTTGGGGCGGCAGCTACTTCGTCGAAAGACTTACAGACGACATGATCGACCGCGTGCGTGTGCATCTTGTTGAAATAGACTCACTGGGCGGCATGGCAAAGGCCATTGACGCCGGCATTCCCAAGCAACGTATCGAAGAAGCTGCCGCACGTACGCAAGCCCGCATCGATGCTGGCGAACAAATTGTCGTTGGCGTCAACACCTTCAAAGTTGAAGACGATGTTGTAATCGATATTCTGACAGTGGACAATACTGCCGTTCGAAACGCCCAGACTGACAAGCTCAGTCGGCTCCGCACAGAACGAAATGATATGGAAGTGGAAAAAGCACTGCGGGCATTGATCAGAATTGCGCAGACTGGAGAGGGCAACCTGCTTGCAGCATCTGTTGTCGCAGCACGGGCAAAAGCCACAGTCGGCGAAATATCAAATGCACTTGAAACCGTCTGGGGCCGTCACGCTGCCACTCCAAAAATCAGCAAGGGCGTTTACGAGGCAACACCCAAAGATCTGGAACAGGTCCGTGCCGCCAAACGCTCGGTGCAGGCCTTTGCCGAAGCCGAGGGACGCGCACCCTCCATACTTGTTGCCAAGATCGGCCAGGATGGTCATGACCGCGGCCAGAAAGTCATTGCCTCAGCCTTTTCCGATTTGGGCTTTGAAGTGAAAGTCGGGCAACTGTTTGCAACCCCGGACGAAGTGGCGGCCAAGGCCATCGCAGAAAATGTCCACGTCGTCGGCGTGTCCTCACTGGCCGCAGGGCATATGACCCATGTGCCGGAACTCAAAGCAGCACTCGCTGCGAAAGGCCATCCTAACATTCTGGTCGTTGCGGGCGGAGTCATTCCGCCGCAGGATATCCAAAAATTGCTGGAACTGGGAGCAGCAGCAGTCTTCCCGCCAGGCACAGTAATTCCTGATGCAGCGCAGGAATTGTTGACGGCGCTCAGTGCGCATTTTGGATACGCCCAACGGCCACGCCAACACTAAAAGAGCAACATCAACTTTGACACTAAACTGAGTCGGTCGCAAATTGTCGTTGAGGAAACCAAAATGCTTTCACGCCGTTCATTGTTGCTCTCAGCCATTGCTTCACCTTGCATGCCAATATCTGCCAATGCGGAAACAATTCAACCAGCCAAAGGTGACCAGACGCTTGCACTGCAAGCCGCCATATACAAAGCGGCCAAAGTTGGCGACGTGGTGCAACTGGGCGCGGGAACCTATGAAGTGGGAGTCATCTCAGTCAATGCCAACGTCACGATACTCGGCATTCCCGGTGCCACCAAAATTCATGCACCCGTTGACGGGAAAATCTTTTCGATTTTGCCGGCTGGCCAGATATTCATTCAGGGCATTTCCTTCAGCGCCAAAGGCAGCAAAGGCAATCTCATCACCGCCGAAGCGGTGGAACGGCTGATCATCGAGGATTGTGATTTCAGCGGTGGTGAAGCTGGCATTCGCATTGCCACATGCGGCGGGCGCATTGTTGGCAATCGATTCCGCTTTCACCAAAAAGTGGCCTGCCAGAGCATTGCGGCAACCGGCATGGAAATCTCCGGCAACAACGTGTCCGATATCGGCAACAATGGCATTCAAGTCTGGCGAAACGACAAGGGCGACAACCCCACAATTGTGACCGACAATGTCATATCGCGCATCGCCGCTGAAGATGGCGGAGATGGGCCCAATGGCAACGGCATCAATATTTTCAACTCGCACGGCGTCATTGTCAGCAACAACCGTATCAGTGACTGCGCCTTCACGGGTATTCGCAATGCATCATCCGATGATTGTATCATCACCGGCAATAGCATCACTCGCTGCAACGAAATTGCCATGTATGTGGAATTTGAATTCAGCGGCGCAGTGGTCTCCAATAATTTGATCGACACAGCAGCCCACGGCATTGCAATCACCAATTTCAACAAGGGCGGCAGGCTGGCCCAATGCACTGGCAACGTCGTGCGCAACATTAAAGGTACCGACGCCCACGGCAACACATTGGGAGGCGGCATTGCAGCAGAGGCCGACACTGTCATTGCCAACAACGTGATCGAGAATGCCGAAAATTACGGCGTCGGTCTGGGCTGGGGAGAATTTGCCAGCAACTTGTCCTGCACGGGCAATATTGTTAAGGATTGCAAAAACGGCATCGTCTTTTCAGCTGTGGGGCCAGGCCCCTTCATCATCACCAACAATATTATTTCCGGCGCGACGTTGGGTGCCATTTTCGGCAAGGATCACGAAAACCCCGTGACCACTGACTTGGCTCTGCCAAATGCCAAAATGCCCCCGCAAGCCAGCATCTCCGGCAACATGGTCAAAAGCTAGACCGGGACTGCCCCACTTCCAGTTTCCGCCAGTTCCGCATTGTCGAATGGGTGAAATCCGAAAGCGCGGCGACCTCATCTGACGTCCAACAATCAAGTTCTGCCAGCACCCGTGCGATCGCAACCTCCGCACCACGCGCAGCGCCGTCATCAACTTTCAGTGCGAAACCCAAACCTGCGTGGGGAACGGCGACGCAGTAGACTCCCTCCGCCCCCACCTTGATGAACAGCCGTGGCACTGCTTGCATAATGCGCGTGTCAAACTTGCCGGTTCCCGCCACCATGAAGGGATTGGCCCGTACCGATCTTGCAATGCGTTCACCCACTGGATTTCCCGGTGCAAACAATCGGGCAAACCCCCGTGCCACATTTTCAAGCGGCATGGCCCATGTCGGAACCGAACACCCATCAATGCCCCAAGCCGCATTGCGCGTGTCAGCATCACAGTATTCATCGAGCGCTTTTGCAACAGCCCGCTGCACCGGGTGGTCTTTCATTATATAGCCTTGTTGCAGCGCACCGATTTGTTTGGCCAGCGCCAACATGCCCGCATGTTTGCCGGAACAATTATTGTGGATGGCACGTGGTGCTTGCCCTGCCCTTACCAACGCTGCCCGATCATCCATGCGATCCGGCCAATGCGCGCCGCACTCGTAAGCCTCCTCATTGATACCCGCTTTCCGCAACATCGATGCAGCAACGCGCAAGTGTTCAGCCTCACCACTGTGCGAAGCGCAACAGAGGGCAATCTCCTCTTCAGTAAATCCAAAACGATCAGCAGCACCGCTTGTGATGACAGGCACGCATTGAAAAGCCTTCACGGCAGAACGTGGAAACACTGGCTTCTGAATATCACCGTTTGCGTAGACAATTTTTCCCGTCGCATCCACAACAGCGAACGCCCCACGATGTTGACTCTCAACGGTGTTGCCGCGCAGAATTTCTGCGAGGATCGGATTTGTATGTGTCATAAGAACTCACGGTTGCTTCAATGTCTGACGATACTTCTCGGCATCCCAATTTAGCAACTGGTCAATTTCGGCCCCTGTCAGCGCTTTGAGTTTCGCATCGGGGGGAACGCGGCTGAACACGTCACCGAGGCAGCGCAACATGGGTTCAATGGCAGGCTTGGCATCCTTGCGCACCAACACGCCCTTGCCCGGCACTGCTATCGCTGGAGCACCAGAAGTCATATCAGTAGGCACTGTAGTTCCCAGAAACACCACGTGGTCAGGATAATAAACTTGGACACACCCCAACTGCAACGCCATGTCATCCAATGCCGGGGCATGAGCCAAAGTGTCTTTCGCTGGCTGATAGTCCGTATCCGCACGCATGGCATCTAGCGAAGCAATATCAGCCTTGGCGAATTTCCGTTCGGTACATTGCAGAACCTCCACAACGCGCCCCAGCAAAACTTCTGCTTCTGCAACTGTATCAGCTGCAACTGCGAGTCCATGATTCTGCAATATCAT
>JANMEM010000425.1:0-4236 GCA_031376985.1 Hyphomicrobiales bacterium | reverse complement strand
GTGATTGTTTTGCCTGGCGTGTCGATTGGTCATGGTGCGGTTGTTGCGGCGGGAGCCGTGGTGACGAAGGATGTGGAGCCCTATGCTGTTGTTGCAGGTGTTCCGGCCAGACGCATCAAATGGCGATTTGAGAAAACTGTCCGTGCACGGATGATTACGATAGCATGGTGGGATTGGGAGCATGATCAGTTGGCCACGGCAATTGCAGACATGCAGGCGATGTCGCCTTCGGAATTTCTTGCTACTTATGCCTTGGCTTCATCAAAAATGGGGAGTTGAATGCCTGCCATTCAACCCCCTGACAGACTGCGAATTTAATCAGGAATATCAACTTCCTCATCTGGTGGTGGTACATAAGTCGGCACAGGTATCACCACAATACTCAGTGCCCCGGCATTTCCCGGCTGGTAAGGGCAGGTGTTGCCTGAGCCGTTCTGCCAATTCTGTACGGCTGGATTGCAAGTCAAATCAACGGCTGACGCTGGAATAACTGAAAGGCCAAGACCAAGTGCCGTGGTGAGTATGAGTAAGCGCATGATTACGTCTCCTGATGCTGGGCGCGCACATTCAGACGCTGCCCGAGGGTTGTGGGACAGATCAACCGCGCCAAAATCACATTTGATTCAGGCAGAGACGATCCGAAACACAAAGTGTCACGGCACATTCTTGCCCCTCACAATAGATCGGGCTGTTTCAGCAACAGCCACCCGCACAAGATCGTCGTAAAAGCCGTGACAATCCGTGAATAGAAAAATATTAAAACTTTGTTTACACATTTTCAAGCCCGTTGAGGCTGCATATGAACTTCTGCATACGGGTGATTTCTTTGCCCTGCATCACGTTTTCCAAAAGGGCTTTGCAATTTCCTGCCGGGCTTGTTCGACGCCAAGGCCCGTGTCAGAAATGAGATGGGGGCCGAGTGCCAACAATCTTGCAAGGTCCTTACGATAGGCATGACGTTGCCTGAACTTTGCCACGGACTCGCGCGGTGAAAAAAACTGCACCGAAGGGATCGCAGATGACTTGATATGAATTGCTGAAGTTGCACGCATTTGAACCTCCATTGTCCTGAGGTTCTATGCCTAGGCCGCGCTTTGACAGACTACAAAGCAAGTTAAATCTGGATTATGCTTAGAAAAACTGAGGCATAAATTATCTGGGAGTTGCAACATGCGCATGCCTTCACTCAACGCCTTGCGGGCTTTTGAATGTGCGGCCAGACACCAGAGTTTCAGTCGTGCCGCCAACGAATTATGCGTGACGGAAGGTGCTGTCAGCCGTCATGTCAAACTGCTTGAGGAAGAATTGGGCGTGGCGTTGTTTCGCCGTCTGACACGCAAGGTGGAACTGACGGAAGAAGGCAAGGAACTGCTGCCAGTGCTGGGGCAGGCATTTGCCAGCATAGCGGCGGGTGCGGCACGGGTTTCTGCTTTGCAAACAGATCTGAACGTGGCCTGCGACCAGACCCTAGCCATTCGATGGCTGATCCCGCGCCTTGAAAAATTTCGCCAGAAACATCCAGAAATTGGCTTACGGTTAACGGCACGCTATGTGGATGACGAGGAATTTGAGCGCGGCGAATTTGACTTGCGCCTCGGCAGTTGTGGCGTGCCGCCAAATTGTATTGCCACCCGCATCATGAGTTGTGACTTGACGCCCGCCTGTTCCCCGCGCTTGCTTGCAAATCCGGCGCGAACCATGGCTCTCGATGATTTGGCTGGCTATACCTTGCTTCATTCCACCATTGACCAGCGTGACTGGAAGAGTTGGGCAGAGTCCTATGCGAAAAAGGTGTTGCAGTCGAGCCGAAGCCAGATTTTTTCCAGTCTGGATGCTGCCATTCAGGCTGCCGTATTGGGAGAAGGCATTGTGATGGGTGACCTGAATTTCATGCAAGGCGAATTGAGCAAGGGGCAACTCGTGTTGCCATTCCCGCATTTGGTTTTGAGGGACGAAAAGGACTACTATTTTTTCATGAAACCAGAGGAACGCGTTTCTGACAAACGGATCATGGCTTTTGAAAGCTGGCTGGTGAAGGAAGCAGAGGCAACACCCGAGTCAAACATTTAAGCCGCCCGCCGCTTCTTCTTTCCAGTTATGGCGGTATCTTCAAACAATTCCGCCAGTTTTTCCGTCATGGCGCCGCCAAGTTCTTCCGCATCCACAATCGTTACCGCACGTTTGTAATAACGCGTCACGTCATGGCCGATGCCGATAGCAATGAGTTCGATGGGAGACTTGTTTTCGATGTCGCCGATGACCTGACGCAGATGGCGTTCGAGATAATTTCCGGAGTTGACGGAGAGTGTTGAGTCATCGACGGGCGCACCATCAGAAATGACCATGAGAATGCGGCGCTGTTCGCGGCGGCCCAGCATGCGGTTGTGGGCCCAGATCAGGGCTTCGCCGTCGATGTTTTCTTTCAACAAGCCTTCGCGCATCATCAGGCCCAGGTTCTTGCGGGCGCGACGCCAGGGTTCATCGGCGGCTTTGTAGACGATGTGGCGGAGATCGTTGAGGCGGCCGGGATTTGGTGATTTTCCAGCGGCCAGCCACTTCTCACGGGCCTGGCCACCTTTCCATGCACGGGTTGTAAAGCCCAGGATTTCGGTCTTGACGCCGCAACGTTCCAGCGTGCGGGCGAGAATGTCGGCACAGGTTGCAGCCACGGTAATCGGGCGGCCACGCATGGAACCGGAATTGTCGATGAGCAAGGTCACCACGGTATCGCGGAAGTTTGTGTCCTTCTCCATCTTGAAGGACAGGGGGTGCATGGGGTCGATGATGACGCGCATCAGCTTCGCGGAGTCGAGCATGCCTTCTTCGATATCAAATTCCCACGAACGGTTTTGCTGCGCCATCAGGCGACGTTGCAAGCGATTTGCAAGTCTGGCGACGACGCCCTGCAGGCTTGAGAGCTGCTTGTCGAGATAAGCGCGAAGACGGGTAAGTTCTTCCTCATCACAGAGGTCGTTTGCACTGACCACTTCATCGAAGGTATTGGCATAGACCTTGTAGAAATCCTGCGACGCGTTGTTGGTGAAGGGCAATTGCGGACGGTAGGGTTCTTCGCCATCCGTATCGTCATCGACTTCCTGATCATCGGGCTGGTCGTCGGTGTTGATGGATTGGGCTTCCATCTCGGCGTTTTCACTTTCGCCTTCGGCTTCCTGCATGTCTTCGGAGGCTTGCTGTTCGGATTCCTGTTCTTGGCCCTCAGGGGTTTCGTTGCGTTCGCCGGAATCCTCTTCGGCTTCCTGCTCTTCGTTTTCTTCACCCTTGTCGGGGTCTTCGCCAAGCTCATCGCCCATGTCGAGGGCGGCGATCAGGTCTCGTGAGAACTTTGCGAATTTCTGCTGGTCGTGAACGGCTGACGACAGGGTTTCGAGACTGCCCTTGGCCTTGTCATCAACCCATTGCCGCCAGAGATCGACATATTGCCGGGCTGCAGCGGGCGGAGCTTCGCCCGTCAATTTTTCGCGCAAGATGAGGCCAACGGCTTCTTCAAGTGGCGTGTCGCGGCGATTGGAGGAGCGGTTGACGACGGTCTTGGAATAGCGATCATCCAGCATGGCAGACAGATTGATCGCCACGCCTGGCATGGCGTTGGCACCAATGGCTTCGATGCGGGCCTGTTCGACTGACTCGAACATGGCGCGGGCATTCTTGCCTTGTGGCATGTAGCGGTTGTGGATGTCGTCCTTGTGGTTGGCGAGCCGGAGGGCAAATGAGTCAGACAGGCCGCGTGTAATCGCGATTTCCTTAAGCGTGGTGTTGGCTGAAATCTGCGGCAGGCGGGCCTTGTGTCCCGTCAGGATGGGTTGGTCATTGCCGAATGTCACCGCAAGTTCAGGATCAAGTGCAATCGCCTTCATGGCAGTGCCAAGCACCCCCTTGAAACGTTCTGCGCGATCATCCTTGGGTGAAGACACCTTTTCGTTCCTTGCTTATTCCCTCCCCTTGTGGGGAGGGTTAGGGTGGGGGTCGCTCGGAAACCAGCTATTGGTTTGTATAAAATTTAAATATCGTCCGACCCCCACCCCGGCCCTCCCCACAAGGGGGAGGGAGAAGTAAGGGAAGGATGGCGTCAATTAAGCGATCATGATTCTTGCCGCTGACTCCGGCAATTCCTCGCCAAAACAACGCTGGTAGAACTCGGCCACGATGGGGCGTTCCAGTTCGTCGCATTTGTTGAGGAAGGTGAGACGGAAGGCGAAGCCCAGGTCGCCGGAGAAA
>JANMEM010000408.1:0-5522 GCA_031376985.1 Hyphomicrobiales bacterium | reverse complement strand
TGGGCACGCCCGACTTCTCCGTTTCAGTCCTCAAAGCCTTGCTCGCGGCGGGGCACGAAATTGTCTGTGTCTATGCGCAGCCGCCGCGCCCCTCAGGCCGGGGCATGATGCTGCGGCCAACGCCGGTTCATGCTTTTGCCGAAGCATGTGGCATTGAGGTGCGCACACCAGTGTCGTTGACATCAATGGAGGAACAGGATCGCTTCAAGGCATTGAATGCCGATGCGGCTGTTGTCGTGGCCTACGGCTTGTTGCTGCCGAAAGCAGTTCTCGACGCGCCGAAAAATGGTTGCTTCAACGTTCATGCCTCATTGCTGCCGCGTTGGCGTGGGGCAGCGCCTATTCAACGGGCCATAATGGAAGGTGATACTGAAACCGGCGTCACCATCATGCGCATGGATGCAGGGCTTGATACGGGGCCGATGATGATGAAAGTTGTATGCCCGATTGACGATGCAACAACAGCTGCTTCATTGCACGACAGTTTGGCTGTTTTAGGTTCGAAGGCGATGGTCGAAGTTTTGGCCGCGCCTTTAAATGAGGGAAAAAGCCAATCGGTCAACGGTGCGATCTACGCCAAGAAAATCGACAAGGCAGAAGCGAGGATCGATTTCAGCAAACCTGCGAAAGAGGTTTTGCGCCATATTCATGGACTGTCACCTTTTCCAGGAGCGTGGATGCTCGTGAATGGCACACGCATCAAAGTGTTGCATTGCGAGCGCGTTGACGAGACTGGTGTTGCAGGAACATTTCTGAACAGCCATCTTGTTGTCGCCTGCGCTGAAGGTGCAATCCGATGCCTTGAACTTCAACGTGAAGGCAAAGGGGCCATGAGCGCGGAGGTATTCTCGCGCGGCTTTCCGATTTCCGCTGGAACGCGGGTCAGCTGATGCCGCGTTACAGACTTCTCATCGAATATGACGGCTCGGATTTGGCGGGTTGGCAAATTCAGGATAATCAACCCACGGTGCAGGGCGTGTTGGAAAAATCCATTCATGGTTTACACGGCGTACATTGCCGGGTCTTTGGGGCAGGCCGAACCGATGCAGGCGTCCACGCCATGGGGCAAGTGGCCCATGTTGATCTTCCCAGAACCTGGGATCCGTTTCTATTGGGCACCGCCATCAACGGCACCGTGCGCCCGCACAAGATCAGTGTGCTCGACGTGGAAGAAGTGCCTGAGACTTTCCATGCGCGATTTTCAGCAACGCGCCGGCGTTATCTCTACCGTATTCTGAACCGCCGTGCGCCCACTGCCTTGGATGCAGGAAAAGTCTGGCATGTGCCGATACATCTGGATTCGGAAGCCATGCACGTTGCGGCTCAAACGCTGGTGGGCCACCACGATTTTTCTACCTTCCGTTCCATCCGCTGTCAGGCGTTATCGCCTGTCAAAACCCTCGACGTTCTGAATGTGTCGCGTTACGGCGAAGACGTTGAGATCGAGGCTGTGTCACGATCATTTCTGCACAATCAGGTGCGCAGTATGGTCGGAACGTTGAAGCTGGTCGGTGATGGCAAATGGTACATTTCAGATGTGCAAAAGGCGCTTGCTGCCAAAGATCGCAAAGCCTGCGGCGTCGTTGCTCCACCGCAAGGGCTTTATCTGGTCAGCGTGGATTACGAAACAGTCTGAAAACATGCCTCTTTCTTAAATCCCGTGAATGGATTAATGAACCGACGGGCCATGGGGGAACCTTGGCAACAACTTAACTGAAACGATCCAAGGGGACTAAAACCATGTGGGATGAATTTAAAAACTTTGCATTCAAAGGCAATGCCTTCGACCTCGCCATCGGCGTGATCATGGGCGGCGCATTCGGCAAGATTGTTGGCTCGATGGTCGATGACCTGATCATGCCAGTTGTCGGCCTTGCAACAGGTGGCGTTGATTTTTCCAACAAGTTTGTGCAGCTTGCCGGCGGCGCACCGAAAGATGCAACTTTGGCTGCCGCCAAGGAAGCCGGTGCCACATTCGCATATGGCAACTTCATTACAATCGTGATCGGCTTTTTGATACTTGCTTTCATCTTGATGCAGCTCGTCAAGATTTCGAACAAGATGAAGCGGGCTGAGCCACCAGCACCGCCACCAGCTGCTTCAACAACTGATGTGTTGCTTGCTGAAATCCGCGACGCACTGGCCGCCAAGCCTTTGGTTGCAGCCGTCAAGAAGAAGTAATCCGAATACGCATATCTGCAAGGAAACCCGGGGGCTGGCCTCCGGGTTTTGTTTTTGCTCTAAGCCTTGGTCATGAACATGACCGACATTATCAGCAGCCTCACTCACCCCGCCCAAATTGAACCTGACAGCGGCATTGTCACCGTCGCCATGTACGGGATGGCGAAACCCGACGTCATTGGTTTTTGGACGGGCCAGGGCAACTTGCCGACGCCGGAAGCTTTTTGCAGGCCCGCCGTGGATAGCTTGTTGGCAGGTGAAACGTTCTATACTTGGCAGCGGGGCATTCCTGAATTGCGCGAGGCACTGGTGCGCTATCATGCCAAACATTATGGTGTGACTCTCGACGTCGATAATTTCGGCATCACCGGCGGTGGCATGCAGGCCATCCAGAATGCCATCCAGATGATTGCGGGCGATGGTGACGAGGTGATCATTCCCACTCCTGCCTGGCCGAATTACGCCGGGCCAATGCGATTGCAGGGCACACGACCCGTCGAAGTGCCGATGATTTTTGCCAATGGCACATGGTCATTGGACTTGGACAAACTTTTTGCAGCTTTGACGCCTCGGACCAAAGCCATTTGCATCAATTCACCGTCCAATCCCCTGGGCTGGACTGCGACACGCGATGACCTGATTGCCATCCGGGATTTCGCACGCAAGAGCGGCATCTGGATTTTGGCCGACGAGGTCTATTCGCGTTTCTGTTTCAGCGCCAAACGTGCGCCTTCGTTCCTTGATGTATGTGACCCTCAAGAACGTTTGATCCTATGCAACACCTTCTCGAAAAACTGGGCAATGACGGGTTGGCGGCAGGGGTGGATCCAGGCACCCAAAGCCATGGCCCCGATTGTTGAACGCTTCATCCAATACAATACGTCAGGCTCGCCTGTGTTCCTGCAAAAGGGCTGCGCTGCCGCCCTCGACAACGGCGATGACTTTGTTGACATGCAGGTCGCAACCGCTCGCAGGAACCGCGACATTGTGGTGGAAGCCTTCCGGCAATGCCCGCAATTGCGTTTTCAAGTGCCAGACGGTGCCTTTTACATGTTCTTCTCGATTGAAGGCATGACGGACTCGCTGGCCACCTGCTTGCGCATCATCGACGAAGCAGGGGTCGGTTTTGCCCCCGGCGGAACCTTTGGCCCCGGCGGCGAGGGTTATTTGCGTATGTGCTACCTCAAGAATGAACACACGCTGCGACAAGGTCTTGAACGTTTTACCAACTGGTTAAAAAATGGGCGCGTTGTCTGACTGCTGCCTTTTTAGATAGTGCACTGCACAAACTTGAGGCTTCAAAGCCCTTTGGAATTTCGATGGTTGGCAGTATTCGTTAAAATATAAACAAATCAGAACAAATACTTAATTGTTATTTTGTGCCTCGCAACAAAACTGGCACGCGCCTTGCGAAGTAGTCAACATCGCTAACCTGTTTGGATCCTCCCATTTCTGAAGCAGCCCGTTTCGCGATCGGTGGTTTACTCCACTGAACTGGGGATGAGTTGGAGCGGGCCTCCATCTCATCCCCCTTTTTTCAGACCACCGTCTTTACACCATCAATGACGAACTGCACAGCAAGGGCGGCGAGGATGATACCGAGCAAGCGTGAGATTACGGCACGGCCTGTGATGCCCATAGTTTTTGATATCCGTTCCGCCGCCAGAAAGCACAGGCAACAGGCCAGCATGACCACCGCTGTTACCGCGTATAGCGCGCCCAATCGCACATAGTCGCCCTCAGCCCGGCCCGCCAAAAGGATCATGGCGGTAATCGCACCTGGCCCCGCCATGAGGGGAATAGCCAGAGGAAAGGCCGCGATGTTTTTCACATGATCAATGCTGATGGCCTTTTGCACCGTGTCCTGCTGGCGCTGGCTCCGGCGGTCAAACACCATTTCGGCGGCGGCGGATAACAAGAGCAGACCTCCTGCAATACGGAATGCCGAAAGTGAAATACAAAGCAAAGAAAGAAGCTTCGCTCCACCAAGTCCAGCACCCAACAATATGCAAAAAGCAATGAAAGACCCGCGTATCGCCACTTCGCGACGCTGTTCCTTGTTCAGATCATTGGTAATGCCAAGGAACATGGCGCTGAGGAAAATCGGGTCAGCGATGACAAGCAACGTAGCGAGTGCGGATGTGATATAGTCTTGCATGGCGGCAGTGTGACGAAATGGAGGCCGTTTGGCAATGCGGGCTCAGACACCGCGTTTTGCACGCTGGAGGATGCTCTCGATTTCCTGTAAAAACCGCGAACGGTCTTTCGGCGTGAACACCGGATTGTTGCCGGGAAGGCCGCCTGCCTCCCGCAGTTCTGACATCAGGTTTCGCATCGCCAATGCCATGCCAATGCTGTCTGCAGTAAAAGGCTTACCATTGTTGGCAATGACATGGGCACCCTTTTTGTGGGCACGTGCTGCAAGGGGAACGTCTGCGGTGACAACGATGTCGCCAGCTTCAGCATGCTCTACAATCCAGTCATCGGCCGCATCAGCGCCATTGGCCACTACAACCCGTTTGACGTTGTCACCAAAAGGCAATCGCATATGTGAGTTGGAGACGTAGTGAATGACCAGACCGTGTCGTGCAGCCACCTTTGCCGCTTCATCTTTCACGGGGCATGCATCCGCATCAACATAGATTTGCATCGTGGTTAGTTCACTGTATTCGGTAATTCGCTTTCGCGCCTGGCGATAAAGTCACGAAGACCTTCGGCGATACCTTCGTCCATTTTCGGTGGTTCATAGGCGGCGAGCATCGACCGCGCCTTCTCGCGCCCTCGTGTGTCGTGGTCCTTGGCTCCTTCGGCATTCCATTGCTCATAGGAGTTGAAATCCATCAGTGATGGCATGAAGAAGGCTTTTTCGAAATGCTCAAGCGTGTGTTTGGTGCCGAGGAAATGGCCTTGCGGCCCGACTTCGCGGACGGCGGCCATGGCGTCCTTGAAGTCATCGAATTTCAGGCCGCCCGCATATTTGTACCAGCCTACCAGCTGTTCAGCGTCAGTGACAAATTTCGAATAGCCACAGGCGAGCCCTGCTTCCAACCAGCCTGCGACGTGCCAGATGTAATTCGCACCAGAGAGAATGGCGGCATGCATGAGCATGTTGGATTCGTAACCCGCTTGCGCGTCGTTGATTTTGGAACCGACATGGAAACCGCTGGTGCGCCACGGCAGATTATATTTCCGTGCGAGTTGTCCCATCACATACATCATCTGTGCGGCCTCGGGTGTGCCCCCCATGGGAGCTCCGGTTTTCATGTCGACCGTGACCATGAATTGGCCGTAGAGGCAGGGTGCGCCTTTGCGGATCAATTGGGTGAAGGCCACACCTGCCA
>JANMEM010000405.1:0-2740 GCA_031376985.1 Hyphomicrobiales bacterium | reverse complement strand
CCCCCTATGACACTGAATTGGTTCCGGGCGTTGCTTTGGGTGGTTATGACGCCACCAGCTATGTGACGGGAATGCCAAAGCAGGGTGACGCCGCGATAACACAAATCTGGCAAGGCGTGACATGGCGGTTTGCGTCAACTGAAAGCCGTGCTGTGTTTGCCGCCGCACCTGAAAGATATGCCCCGCAATACGGTGGTTACTGTGCTTTTGCCGCTGCGAAAGGTTCCATTGCACCAGGAGATCCACTGGCATGGACCCTGCACAAGAACAAACTCTACATCAATCTTTCACCGGAAATCAGGGATACTTGGTCCGAGAATATTGATGGCAACGTGGCAGCAGCGGACAAGAACTGGCCCGGGTTGGCCAGGAAGTAGAACGATCGGACGGCGGCAATCGTCAGGATTTTATGTTTTCACCTTTGGGATCGTAAAATGATTGCAATTGCACATCAGCCGCTTGGCGTTTCCATGCAATTTCGACTTCCCACGTGCCTGCTTCCAACCAGTCTTTTGTCACGCCGTCCGTGCATTTGACGTAAGCCAGTGCCAGCGACCTCCCCACGCGGTGGCCCCAAGCCCCGGATGTGGTTGAGCCCACCAGAACACCGTCGCGATAGACAGGTTCCTCGTGATACATCATGGGGGCGTTTTCGCTGCCATCCTTCAATGCTATGCAGACCAACCGCTTCGGCAAGACCTTGGCACCGCGCATGGGCAAGAGTGCATCACGCCCGATAAATCCACCCGGTTTGTCCCATGCCATCGCAAAGCCCAAACCTGCCTCGATGGGATTATCTTCATCGGCAATATCGTGGCCCCAGTGGCGATAGGCTTTTTCCATGCGGGCATTGTTCATGCTGTGCATTCCTGCGGGAGCAAGGCCAAATTCTTCGCCAGTGGCAAGCAGCGTTTCCATCACATGGCCTGCAAATTCAGCGGGAATATAAAGTTCCCACCCGAGTTCGCCCACATAGGTGATGCGCGAGGCACGAACCCGGGCGTAGCCGATTTCAACTTCACGCGACGTTGCGAAGGGAAATCCCGCGTTCGAGAAATCCTCACCCGTCAATTTTTCAAGCAGGGCGCGGGATTTTGGCCCCATCACCGCAACCATTGGCAGACCCGACGTGACATCAATTGCCACCACATTCAGACCTTCGGAATTGCGCTTCAACCACGCCATATCACGAATCTGCGGCACGGCACCTGTGACCACCATGAAGGATTGTTCCCCCAATCGCGTCACCGTCAAATCCGCCTCGATGCCACCACGGGCATTCAGCCATTGGGTGTAGACGATTTTTCCAACTTCAACATCGATGTTGTTGGCGGAGATGTAATTCAGTGCCGTCAATGCATCCTTACCCTCAACCCGATATTTGGCAAAGGAATGCTGGTCAAAAAACACCACGTCATTCTTCAGTTTATCCGCTTCATACTGCGCGCAAGGAAACCAGTTTTGACGTCCATAGCTATATTCATATTCGCGTTTCACGCCGGGGCGCGCGAACCAGTTCGGCCGTTCCCAACCATTGATCTCGCCATAGACAGCGCCCAATTTATCCGTGTACTGATGAATTGCAGATCGCCGCACGCCCCGCGCCGTTTCCGCCTGACGATAGGGCCAGTGCATCGCATAAAGCAGCCCCAGGGATTCCGAAACCCGTTCACGCAGATATTTGCCATTGGACTGGAAGGGGTGAATGCGGCGAATATCAATGCCATTTACGTCCATGGGTGGATAGCCGTTCTTGATCCATTGCGACAACACCAGCCCAGCACCACCAGAACTCTGGATGCCGATCGAATTAAATCCTGTGGCCACGAACAGGTTGCCGACTTCCGGCGCTTCGCCGAGATAATAACGCACATCAGGCGTGAAGCTCTCAGGCCCGTTGAAAAACAATTGAATACCCGCCGTTTCCAACAGCGGCACCCTGTTGATGGCATTGTTGAGGATGGGTTCGAAATGGTCCATGTCCTCAGGCAGGGTGACGAAGGCATGTTCCTCATCAATGCCGCCGCCGCCCCAGGGCTTGGCCTTGGGCTCGAACGCCCCCACCATCAGCTTGCCCGCATCTTCCTTGTAATAGGTGCATTCATCCGGCACCCGCACGACCGGCATGTTGCGGGGCAGGGCGTCGATGGGTTCCGAGACGATGTAGAAATGCTCGCAGGCATGCAGGGGAATGTTGACGCCGACGGATTTGCCCAGATGCCTAGACCACATGCCCGACGCGATCACCACCTTGTCAGCGTGAATGGTACCTTCCTCAGTCTCAACCCCCGTCACCTTGCCCTTGTCGGTGAGAATGCGGGTGACCTTGCAATTCTCAAACACCTTGCCGCCGCGTTGCCGCGCACCTGCCGCCAAGGCCTGTGTCACATCAATCGGGTTGACCTGCCCATCTTTCGGCAGGAATACGCCACCTTTGACGCCATCCAGATTATAATGCGGTACACGTCGCTTGATCTCCTCCAGCGAAATCACATCCACCTCAAGGCCGAAATTCTTGGCCATCGAAGCGCCGCGCAACAGCTCCTCATAGCGGCCATCGTTCAGCGCCAGCGATATGGAACCATTCTGTTTGAAGCCTGTGGCCTGTCCGGTTTCCGTTTCCAGCCCTTCGAACAACCCCGTCGTATATTTCGCCATCTCCGTCATATTGCGCGTGGCCCGCAATTGCCCCACCAGACCCGCCGCATGCCAGGTTGTGCCGGAGGTCAGTTGTTTCCGC
>JANMEM010000401.1:0-1619 GCA_031376985.1 Hyphomicrobiales bacterium | reverse complement strand
GTATGGATTTCAGTTCAGTACTAGGCCGGCGAGTTTTGGTATCCACTAAGTCAGGTATACGCGCAAACTCTTCCCCACTGCATTGGCCGCCTTTTGCATCGTCGCCAACGTCACGTTGCCTGACTTCGGATCAAGCAAGCGGTCCAGTTGAGCGCGGCTGGTGTTCATGGCTTCGGCCATTTTGACTTTGCTGATTTTTTTCTTTTTCATTTCTTTTTCCAGAAGCCACACAATGCGTTCCTTGGTGACGATGGTACTCAGTTCATCAAAAGTGCCGTCCTCTTCAAGAAGCGCGTTGAGCGTTGTGCGTTTTGTTACATTGGCTTTCATGATTGCATCTCCTTCATGCGCCTGAGCGCCAGTTCCAATTCCTGTTTCGGTGTTGTTTGTGTTTTCTTGATAAATCCATGGACCACGCAAATCTCCGCATCGTGCATAAAGAACAGAACGCGGGAAATCCGACCGTTGGAAAGCGTGCTTCTGACTTCCCACAAACCCTTTCCAAGAGATTTGCAGACAGGCATTCCAATTGGCCAATTCTCCTGTACCCGCAACAAGTCCAAACCGACGCGCTTGCGATCTGCTTTATTCAGGTTGCGAAACCACTCAACAACGGGATCATTTCCCATCGCCGATTTGTAGAATGTCACAGCCAACATAAAGCGTTCCTTCTGTCTGTTGATATGTACCATAAATAATACAACGATTCAATCGTGAATTTGCACAAGTGAATTCAGTCAGATTTCATTCAACGGCATCAACTGCCTGTAAAGCAGTTTGTACTTCTCAAACCCGATATCATGCCGCGCCGTTTCGTGTGCATCCGGCTCAAACATCTGGTCCATCACCACAAAGCTTTTCGCAGCCTCGCGCAACGAGGCAAACACCCCGACACCCGTTCCCGCCATCAAAGCAGCGCCCAGCACTCCTGCATCGCGAATCTTCATCCGTTTGATCGGCCGCCCCAGCACATCGGCGCGGATTTGACACCAGATGTCGGAGGAGGCCCCGCCGCCGGAGTGGTTGATGTCCGCTGGCCGCAAACAGGCTGAAGCTTCGAGGCTTTCCATTGCCAGTCTTGCGGAATAAGCCACGCCCTCGAAGACGGCTCTGGTGAGTTCGGCGGCTCCCATTGAGGAGTTGAGCCCAGCGAAAGATGCGCGGGAGTTGGTGTCCCACAAGGGCGCGCGTTCGCCTTCGAGGTGCGGCAGGAAAAGGGGCAGGGGTTTGCACGTATCGGCGCTGGCTGCCAGTTCCGAAAGTTCGATGGCGGATTTTCCCAACAGGCGTGACAACCATTCCACTGATGCGCCGCCGGATTGCGTTGGGCCCGCATGCAGTGTGATGCCTTCGCAGCGTGGGAATGCGATGACGCCGGGGACTGGGGCTTTTAGTGCGGATACAATGCCAAGAATTTCGCTGGTGCCGCTGAGGTAGAGTGCCTGGCCGTTTTCGCAGACACGTGCGCCGAACATGCCGGACCACGCGTCCATGGCCCCGGTGACCACAGTTACACCGTTTCGCAATTTACCGATGACTTGGGTGAAGGGGGCGAGGGGTGGCAAACGTTCTGCGGCTCCCGGTACCAGATCAAGCAAGCGCGGCACCATTGTCAGACT
>JANMEM010000367.1:0-5913 GCA_031376985.1 Hyphomicrobiales bacterium | reverse complement strand
CGATTGGCCTTCGACATCAATTTTCTGAACGATTGGCTCATCAATGCCACCTGGCAGAGATGATCGCACTTTTGCCACAGCGTCTTTTACGTCTTCCAGCGCCTGTGCTGTCGGCACTTCAAGCCGGAATTCGATTGCCGTCACTGAACTGCCGTCAGACATGGTCGATGTGATATTTTTGATTCCAGTAATACCGGAAACCGCATCTTCGATACGCTTTGTAACCTGCGATTCAAGTTCAGCCGGAGCAGCACCCGATTGACCGACTGATACGGCAATCACGGGCACATCGATATTCGGAAACTGCGTAATCGGCAGTGCGTTAAACGCCTGTACCCCCATCAGAAGGAGCACTGCAAACAAAAGCACTGGCCCTACCGGGTTCCTGATTGACCAAGCCGAAAAATTCCAATTCATTGTCTGTCCTTATTCTGCCTGCGTCACAACGACGGGATTCACCACATCGCCTTGGCGCACAAAGCTGCCAGCGCGCGCCACGAAAGTTTCCCCTGGTGCCACGCCATCGGTGATTTCAATTTCAGTTGTGCTGACAAGACCCGTAATCACTTTGCGCACTTCAACTTTGCCGTCTTTTACAATCTGTACCGTCGGTCCATCTTCACCAAAAGTCACAGCAGTCAGAGGCAACGCAACACCCTCACCTGCTGCCAATGAAATAGTGGCACGTCCGAAAGCACCCAATGGCACGCGAACGCCAGCCGCCAGCTTGATATGGGCCTTGCCCATGCGCGTGGCCGGATCAACTTCAGGCGAAATCAAAGACACATCACCCACCAGCGCCTTGTCATAGCCGTTCACTGCAATGCTGGCTTTTTGACCAGTTTTTACCTTGGGCAAGTCCGACTCAGGAACTTCGGCAACCAGCTTCACTTGGTTCTTTGCAACGATGTTGAACATTGCCCCACCAGCGGAACTCGAAATCGTGCCATATTCAACCAGCCTGCTGCTGATATAGCCATCAACAGGTGCCTTCAACTCCGTGCGGCTTTTCCGCAATTCCATTTCCTTGCGTTCAGCCTCAATCACCTGACGGTCAGCATTTGCCGAAACCAGACTCAATTCAGCAGCATCATATTGTGCCGCTGCAATATCATAACTCGCCTGCCGCTGATCAAACTGTTCAACCGTGCTGACGCCGGTTGAGCGCAGTTTTTTCGTCCGGTTCAAATCCGATTGAGCCCGGTCCTTGCCAATTTTGGCCTGTTCAATCTGGTTTTTGGCCTGAAGCACCGCCGCATCATTTCGCGCAAGACTGGCAGTATTTTGCGCCAACTGAATATCCACATCGTTGGAATCAAGGCGTGCCAAAACTTGGCCTTCGGTAACCGAATCCCCTTCTTCAGCGGTAATTGCAACAACGGCGTATCCATTCACTAGAGGTGCCACCAACACATTGGCCCCAGCAGCAAAGCTGCCAGTTACTACCAACTCCTCGGCAATTTTCTTTTTCACCGCAACCATGACGGAAATGGTGGGCGCTCCATTTGTCGCTGCAACCACTGGGGTCGTAGCAACAACAGGCGTTGCCGGATCACTCTGGGCCGCTGACACCAACGCAGTGCCCCCCAACAGGTAAGCCGCAAAAACCGCCGTGAACAATACATTCCGCATTTTGGTTCCTTCCCTCATTCCGCTGCCTTTTTGGCATTGACCGCCAGCATATCCGCTAGCTTTTGTTCCAGATATATGACACCTGCTGTCAGCACTGCTTCGCCGTAGCCCATGACAAGGTCACTAGCTGCGTTGCCCTTGCTTTGCAGCCGACATTCATCAATATTGCCCAAGTCGGACCGAAGGTCCGAAAGCTGTTTCTCGATAGCTGCTATACGGTGTTCGGGCGTGATGTGGTGCTGCAGCAACATTATAAAAAGAAATTCAGACTTGTATTTGTCCTGTGCGGGCAGCACTGCGAGCGCTTTTGTCAACGCTGCCAAGCCCATTGGCGCAATGGCATAGACCTTTTTATCAGGCTTGCCTGACTGTTCTTCTTCACGCACAGTCACTAGGCCCTCAACGGCCAATTGATTCAGCGCGGGATAAATTGACCCGTAACTGGCTTCCATGAAATGGCAGAACAGCCCGTCCTCAAAATCTTTCTTGATCTCATAACCCGTCGCTTCCCTGAGCGAGAGATAACCAAGACAAAGTGTGCGAACGTTCAAGGCAGACAAACTCCAATATATTCATGTTCGATATATATCGGTTTATCCGAGACGAGCCTGCGGGTCAAACACTGATGTGTGTGAAAACTCTCAAATCCAGACAAACGAGGATGAGTTTTCCACAAATGACGTCGAGAGAGCGACGTTTTTCACCGAAATCACTCCGCTTTTTACCGAATTTACGACTTTGTATCGCTTGTATTTGTTGCATGATTTCACTACAGTTTTCTCAAGTGGCCGATATGAGCCATAAGTATAGCGCATATGCGCTGGCAACATGAGGGGGCGGAATGGAGTATTTTCTCCAGCAGGTCATCAATGGACTCACCTTGGGGTCCATCTACGGTTTGATCGCCATCGGTTATACGATGGTTTACGGCATTATCGGCATGATCAACTTCGCCCATGGTGATATTTTTACTGTTGGCGCTTTTATGGCCCTGATCGTCTATCTTGCCATAACATCCTTTTTCGCGGGCGTTCCTGTTGCAGTCACCCTCCTCGTCATGATGGCCGTCGCGGTTGTGCTGACAAGTTTGTGGAACTGGACAATTGAGCGCATCGCTTACAGGCCCTTGCGCGGCTCATTTCGCCTCGCCCCGCTGATTACAGCCATCGGTATGTCGATTGCGCTTTCAAACTTCCTTCAAGTGTCACAAGGCCCGCGCAACAAGCCAATCCCAGCACTGGTGTCGGGCAACATCTCGCTTATGGAGAATGTTCAAATCTCTTGGAAGCAGGTGCTGATTGTGGTTGTCACCGCAGTCCTGTTAGCTGTGTTCTGGTATATCGTCCACCGCACTCCACTTGGCCGCGCCCAACGCGCTTGTGAGCAGGACCGCAAAATGGCGGCACTTCTCGGTGTGGATGTGGACAAGACAATTTCCATCACCTTTATCATGGGTGCGGCCTTGGCCGCGGTCGCTGGCACACTTTATCTCAGCTACTATGGCGTGATCGTCTTCACTGATGGTTTTGTGCCTGGCGTCAAGGCCTTCACCGCTGCTGTTTTGGGTGGCATTGGCTCACTTCCGGGTGCAGTTCTTGGCGGATTGTTGATCGGACTGATTGAAGCCTTGTGGTCCGCTTATTTCTCGATTGACTATAAAGACGTCGCCGCCTTTGCAATTCTCGCGATCGTCCTCATCTTCATGCCCTCCGGCATTCTAGGCCGTCCTGAAGTGGAAAAGGTTTGAACATGTCCGACATTCCACAACCCAATATGCAAAATGCCTTGCGCGATGCAATCTACGCCGGCCTCGTGGCGCTCGGACTTTTCGTGCTGTTGATCGGCTTCAAAACCGACCAGAACATTCGCAACGAATTGATCCTCGTTCAGCGCTGGGGCACACTGGCTTTGGTCGTGGCGGCAACGATGGCCTTCCGCTTTGCCATGTCGGCCTACATTTCTCCGGCCATGGCTGCCCGCAAGGCAGCAAAAGCAGCAGTTAAAGTTGACGCTACCGCGCCACAAAGCTGGTTTCGCGTCAATCGTTCAAAATTGGGTCTGGCATTTCTTCTTCTCTATCCACCCCTTGTTCTTATGCTCGTGGGTGTTCAAGGGTCGTTGAAGTGGGTGGACAATTTTGGCATCCAAATCCTGATTTATGTCATGTTGGCTTGGGGCCTGAACATCGTCGTGGGCCTCGCTGGTCTGCTCGATCTCGGCTACGTCGCGTTTTATGCTGTTGGCGCTTATTCTTACGCCCTGCTTTCCGCAAATTTCGGCCTGTCATTTTGGATATTGCTGCCCCTGTCCGGCATTCTTGCGGGCTTCTGGGGTGTAATTCTGGGCTTTCCGGTATTGCGCTTGCGCGGTGACTATCTCGCCATCGTGACACTCGCATTCGGGGAAATCATTCGACTGGTTCTGATCAATTGGACAGCGGTCACACAAGGAACATTCGGTGTATCAGGCATCGCCAAAGCTACCCTGTTTGGCTTTTACGAATTCAACGCCAGCGACACGGGCTTTGCCGCAGCTTTTGGCCTGTCCCCCTCATCCGCCTATTACAAAATATTCCTCTACTATCTCATCCTCGCACTTGTATTGCTGACTGGCTTTGTAACATTGCGTTTACGTCGTTTACCAATTGGACGTGCATGGGAAGCGCTCCGTGAAGATGAAATTGCCTGTCGTTCCCTCGGCATCAACACGACCACAACCAAACTCACGGCTTTCGCCATCGGCGCCATGTTCGGTGGTTTTGCCGGAGCCTTCTTCGCCGTACGCCAAGGTTTTGTATCACCTGAAAGTTTCGTGTTCCTCGAATCCGCAGTCATTCTCGCCATTGTTGTTTTGGGCGGCATGGGTTCGCTAGGCGGCATTGCTGTTGCTGCCATCGTCATGGTGGGCGGCACCGAATTGTTGCGCCAACTCGATTTCCTCAAGGAAATTTTTGGCAAGGATTTCACCCCCGAACTTTATCGCATGCTGATTTTCGGAATCGCGATGGTCGTTGTCATGCTCTACAAGCCACGTGGTTTTGTGGGCACACGAGAACCCACGGCTTTCCTGCACGCTGATCACACGGCCATATCCGGTGCCTTCAGCAAAGAAGGTCACGGCTGAGATGACCGGGATAAACATGACGAAATCAGACGCTATTCTTTCCGTTGAACATGTCTCAATGATTTTCGGTGGTCTTGTCGCCGTCAATGACTTGGGGTTTGAAGCCAAGCGCGGGGAAATCACGGCCCTCATCGGCCCGAACGGTGCCGGCAAGACCACCGTGTTCAACTGCATCACAGGTTTCTACAAGCCAACCTCCGGGATGATGAAAATGACACGCCGGGACGGCAAGGAATTCCTGCTGGAGCGCATGCCGGATTTCGAAGTCAACCGCTATGCGAAAGTCGCTCGTACATTTCAGAACATCCGTTTGTTCTCCGGTTTGACACTGCTCGAAAACCTTCTGGTGGCTCAACACACTCCCCTGATGAAGGCTTCCAGCTACACCATTGGCGGACTGTTCGGATTACCGACTTACAAAGCCAGCGAAAAAGCCTCTATGCAAAAAGCGAAAGAATGGCTGGAACGCATAGGCTTGCTTGACCGTGCTGACCGTCCTGCAGGCGACTTGCCTTATGGCGCACAACGTCGCCTCGAAATCGCCCGTGCCATGTGCACAGAGCCTGAGCTCCTCTGTCTCGATGAACCAGCAGCGGGTTTGAACCCGCGTGAATCCCTCGAACTCAACACGCTGTTGAAAGACATCCGCAAGGACACTGGCACTTCCATCCTGCTGATTGAGCACGATATGTCCGTGGTCATGGGTATTTCTGATCACGTCGTCGTTCTCGAGTACGGCACGAAAATTTCAGATGGCAATCCAAACCATGTCAAGAATGATCCAAAGGTTATTGCAGCCTATCTCGGCGTTGATGAGGACGAAGCAGCGGAAGTCGTTGCAACGCCAACGGCCAAACTAGCTGAAATTGCTGCTGTTGCGCCGGTTGCGGTCGCAGCAATTACGGCCCCTGTCGTGGCAAAAACGCCTACTCCCAAAATGTCTCCGAAACCCGTAGCCAAAGCGAAGTCGTCACAAAAAGACGACCTGAAATTGATCAAGGGTATTGGCCCCGTCAACGAAGGCAAACTCAACAAAAATGGCGTAACAACTTTCGCGCAAATTGCGACGTGGAAAAAAGCCGATATTGTTGAAGCTGAACGCTATCTTGAGTTCGATGGCCGTATTGCGCGTGAAGACTGGGTGGGTCAGTCCAAAAA
>JANMEM010000360.1:0-3035 GCA_031376985.1 Hyphomicrobiales bacterium | reverse complement strand
GGACTTGCGGCCAAAGTTCGGCGTACGCAGCATTTCGGCTTCGGTCTTCTGGATCAGATCGCCAATGTAAACGATATTGTCGTTCTTGAGACAATTTGCAGAACGCACCGACAATTCCAGCTCGTCCACTTTCTTCAGAAGTGCTGCATTGAATGGCAGTTCCGAACGCTGTTCTTCCACAATGTGGTGAACCGGTTCCGAGAAGTTTATGAACACCGATATCTGGTCCTGCAGAATGCGCGCGGCATAGGCCACTGCATCATCAGGCGTCACAGCACCGTTGGTTTCAACGGTCATGATCAGCTTGTCATAGTCCAGCACCTGGCCTTCACGTGTGGCTTCCACACGGTAAGACACTTTGCGCACGGGCGAATAGATTGAGTCAACTGGAATGAGGCCAATCGGCGCATCTTCCGGACGGTTCTTCTCGGCTGGAACATAACCTTTGCCATTGGCCACGTTGAATTCCATGCGGATTTCAGCGCCGTGGTCGAGGGTGCAGATCACATGCTCAGGGTTCAGCACCTGAATATCTGACGACTGCTGAATGTCACCGGCACGAACGATGCCGGGGCCTTCCTTGCGCAGGCTGAGGCGCTTTGGGCCCTCTGCATGCATTGCAAAAGCAATTTCCTTGATGTTCAGAATGATATCCGTCACGTCTTCACGCACACCGGCGATGGACGAGAACTCATGCAAAACGCCATCGATATGAACTGACGTAACCGCAGCACCCTGCAAGGACGACAGCAGGATGCGACGCAACGCGTTGCCCAGTGTTGTGCCAAAGCCGCGTTCCAGTGGCTCGGCCACCACGGTCGCAACGCGACGCTTGTCTTTGCCCGGCTGGATATCAATCTTGCTCGGACGGATCAGTTCCTGCCAGTTCTTTTGATTAACCTGCATGTTCATTTTCCCGTGTGCCTCCGGACAAGTCGCCCTGCCCTCTTTCTAATTTCAAACGACGCCCGCGCGGCCCGAAAGCCGCAAAGGTAAAAAGCGAAAGCGTTAGACGCGACGGCGCTTTGGCGGACGGCAGCCATTGTGGGCGATCGGTGTCACGTCACGAATGGACGTCACCTGAAGGCCCGCAGCTTGCAATGCGCGAAGGGCAGACTCACGACCCGAACCCGGGCCACAAACTTCAACTTCAACTGTGCGCATGCCATGTTCCATGGCGGCCTTGGCCACCTGCTCACCAGCAACCTGCGCTGCATAAGGTGTGGATTTCCGCGAACCCTTGAAACCCAATTTTCCCGCGGAGGCCCAGGCAATGGTGTTGCCCTGCACGTCGGTAATGGTGATCATTGTATTGTTGAAAGACGAGTTTACATGCACAACGCCCGATGAAACGTTCTTGCGTTCTTTCCGCTTGGCGCGGCCAGCAGCTTCTTTAGCCATGTTCTGAAATCCTTACTTCTTCTTGCCAGCGATTGGCTTGGCCGGACCCTTGCGGGTACGCGCATTGGTATGGGTACGCTGGCCACGAACTGGCAGGCCCTTGCGGTGACGAAGACCGCGGTAGCAGCCAAGGTCGGTCAAACGCTTGATGTTGATTGACACTTCGCGGCGAAGGTCACCTTCCACAACGTAGTCGCGGTCGATGATTTCGCGGATCGCCAAAACTTCAGCATCCGAAAGTTCGTTGACGCGCTTCGAGTCAGGGATTTTGACTTCGGTGCAAATGATTTTTGCATTCACCGGACCAATGCCGTGAATGTAACGCAGCGCGATTTCAACGCGCTTGTTCGTTGGGATATTGACGCCTGCAATACGGGCCACGGTTCGTCTCCAGTTCGTTCGAGGGCGCAAAGCCCCCATGTCTGCATCTCAAGAAAAAAGCGAAAATGCCTTCATCTCAAACGATCAAGGCCGCGCTCAGAAGGAGTAAACCCTCAAAGCTGGCCTGCGTGAGACTGAGAATGCGTCGTCCTTAGAGGTGAATCGCCATGGCGTCAACCCAAGGATACACGAAACCAGTCCGGCGCGCTAAACGCCTTCCGATGGGTTGGAAGCCTGCCTGTTTCACACATGCCCTTCACAGGGCGGATGCGGGTAAGCTTAAACCAACTTGTCCAGCACCGCCCCGACTGATGCTGTAACAGCACCGATTTCGGCCATGCCGTCCACCACATGCAGTTTCCCCGTTTCCCGGTAGTAGTCCACCAGGGGGGCGGTCTGCGTGTTGTATACGGTCAGACGGTCACGAACCGTCTTCTCGTTATCATCCGGCCTGCGGACAAACTCATGTCCACCGCAAGAATCACATGTGCCTTCAGTCTTCGTCGGGGCAAACCTGTCATGGTAGCCCTTGCCGCAAGACTTGCAGGTGAAACGTCCGGCAATGCGAGCAACGAGTGCCTCATCATCCACCTTCATTTCAATGACCGCATGCAGCTTTTGGCCGCGCGATGCAAGCATTTTATCGAGTGCCGCCGCCTGTGCCGGTGTGCGCGGAAAACCGTCAAACACCACGCCCATTGAAACATCAGGCTTCGCCATGCGATCAGCCACGATGCCGATGATCACATCATCAGAGACCAGTTCACCCCGGTCCATGATGGCTTTGGCCTTTAATCCAATCTCGGTTCCCTGGGCAATGGCGGCTCGCAGCATGTCCCCGGTCGAAAGCTGCTTGTAACCGCGCGCCTCCTCCAGGATTTTGGCCTGCGTACCTTTGCCCGCTCCTGGTGGACCGAGTAGAATCAGATTCATTTTTTCCCGCTCCGCAACGATGCTTTTTGCAGCATCTTCCCATACTGCTGGGCCAACATATGGCCCTGCAACTGGGACACTGTATCAAGCGTCACGGAAACAACAATCAAAAGTGACGTTCCACCGAAGTAAAACGGAATACCGGAATACCCAACAAGCAATTCGGGCAGTAGACAAATGATGACCAGATATCCAGCACCAATCAGCGTGATACGCGTCAAAATCCAGTCAATATATTCAGCCGTCTTGTCGCCGGGGCGAATGCCCAGAATAAACCCGCCGGACTTTTTCAGATTGTCAGCCGTTTCCTTCGGGTTGAA
>JANMEM010000228.1:0-5643 GCA_031376985.1 Hyphomicrobiales bacterium | reverse complement strand
GACGTCATCGTCTATTCCGGCACGAAACACATGGACGGGCAGGGTCGTGTCCTGGGTGGAGCCATTGTCTCCACCAAGCAGTTCAAGGACGAATTGCTGAAACCCTTCCTGCGCCACACGGGGCCGTCGCTGTCGCCCTTCAATGCGTGGGTTTTGTTGAAAGGTCTTGAGACATTGAAGCTGCGCGTGGAAGCACAAAGCCAGTCGGCTGAATCCATTGCCGAACATTTGTCAGCGATGAAAGATGTATCTCGCGTGCTCTATCCAACACTGGATTCGCACCCGGGCTCAGACATTGCCAAGCGGCAAATGAAAAGCGGCGGCACCATGGTGACCTTCGAAGTCGAAGGTGGCAAAAAAGCAGCCTTCGACGTGCTGCGCAACCTGCGCCTCGTCGATATTTCCAACAATTTGGGAGACGCAAAGTCGCTGATGACGCATCCCGCATCCACCACCCATCGCAACATCGGCCCGGAAGCAAGGGCGATGATGGGAATTACGGATGGCATGCTGCGGCTGTCCGTGGGGCTGGAAGATGTGAAGGATATTCTGGATGACGTGAAGGCGGCGGTTCACGGATAAGGTGTTAGGCTGCACCAATTCTCCTTGCGCAATTGCGAACCAGACTCACACTTCAGCCTTGAGTGCGGATATTCTTCACAGTCCGGCTGTTTTCACCGGTCATTACATATTCAGCCCGCAACTTGGCTTTGCTCACAACAAGGCCAGCAAGCAGTGCAGCGGCGGCTGGCACAGCTGATAACTCCATGCCCTTCAAAGAAAACACCTCCGTTTTTCCTTTCTTGCCTTTTACAGCAAACTCGACGCCGTTTGCACCAACCTCTACATGCAGCAGACGACCAGTGACATGGGGAACTGCTTCGGGCGTCGTGACTGGCTTCTTGTCTTTCTTCTTGTCTTTCTTGGTCGCGGCATTCACTTCAGGCTTCGCAGCTATTGTAGGCGCTGTCTTGACGTCACTCACTTCATTCTCGCCCATGATTATCCTCCTCGTTCATTTGCGGGATTAGAAGTGTCAGCTAATACATGAAGTTAGATAGATTTGCCGAACACATTTTTATGACATTAACATGACAATTTGATGACGTATCCAACGGTTTCTGATGACCCCGTGTTGGGTATAGCCACGATAGGACAATGAATTTTGGTAAACCTCTGGTTCGTAAATATTCGCTATAAATTGGTGACAGTGCATTCCACTGAGTTGCTTGATCAGCAGATTGAAAACAAAAACGTCACGCCAGCTTTCACGGGAATGACGTCTTGTCTATTTGGGAGAGTGGATTGCGGTGAGGATGCAGGTTACTCATCGCAATCCAGTTGTGAACGGAAGGATTATTTCAGAAAGTCAATATCAAGGAGTGGCAGGCTGTCAACTGTACCAGCGCTCCATTCAGCATCGCAGGTTTTCAGTCCGACGAGGCCTTTGTCCAACAGATAGCCGTCTTCGCCAATGGCCTGCTGGGACGTGAATTCAGTCGCAAACTCGATCATGCCCGGGACAAGACCGAGATTGGCCTTCTTCATGTAGATGTAAAGCAGGCGCGAACCCTTGTAATTGCCATTGGCAATGTCCTTGTAGTTTGGCTTGTCGCCATCAATGGCGGCGCCCTTCAACTTGCTCGCATTTTCTTCCAGAAAGGAATAGCCGAAAATTCCATAGGCGTCAGGATTCGCCATGATCTTCTGGATGATCAGATTGTCGTTCTCGCCAGCTTCAACATAGGCACCATCGGTGCGGACAGATTTCCAGATGGCATCAAAAGCGGCGACATCTGTGGTCCCAAGTTCCAGTAATGCCGGAAACTCTTCTGCACCCTTCTTCAACATGAGTTCAGCAAAGCTGTCACGGGTGCCTGATGTGGGAGGTGGGCCAAGCACTTCAATCTTTTTTGCAGGCAGTGCAGGATCGATATCACTCCACATCTTGTAAGGGTTGTCTATCATCTTGCCGTCTTTGTCTGGAACCTGCTTGGCAAGAGCCAGAAAAAGCTGCTTCCGTGTAAAGCCGACATCCTGGCCACCAGCGGCACTGGCAAGTGTGAGGCCGTCGTAGCCCAACTTGAACTCCACCACTTCCTCGACGCCATTCTGTTTGCAGATTTCAAATTCTGCGCGCTTCATCTTGCGCGACGCGTTCACGAAGTCAGGCGTATTTTCGCCAACACCCGCGCAAAACAGCTTGATGCCGCCACCTGTACCCGTGGACTCGATGATGGGCGTTCGCAATCCGGTCGACTTGGCAAAAGCCTCGGCAACGGTTGTGGCGAACGGATAGACGGTTGACGAGCCAACGATGCGAATCTGGTCGCGGGCGAAAGATGGCGAGGCTGCAAGTGCAAACAGCGAGGCAGCAAGCAAGAGGCGCTTCATGTTGATAGTTCCTTTGTTGAGTGACGCATATGTATTGGCGGTTTTTGGTGACAGTTGCGCGAAGCCTGCACATTGGCAGGCCCCGCGATGTGGTGTTTTCGGAAATGGAATCAGAAGCTGTAGCGTGTGACGAGTGCGCCAGTGAAGCCGTCGTTCGTGGTGGCTGCAGGTTTGCCGTCATCCAGATAGTCGCCTTCAATGCCGATGATCATCTGCGCCAAAGGTGCGTAATAGATGCCTCCGGTGATGACTTTTTCAGTGCGGTTGTCTGCCACAGTAGGCGAATTGCTGACCTTCTTCATGCCTGCGCCAATGCCCATGCTGATGTCGTCCGTCAGCGTGAACCCAACCGACGCCGAGAAGTTCACCTGCTTGGCACCATTGTGAAGGCGGCCAGTTTGAGCCGCAACACTGAGTGGCACACCTTCAATGAAGTTGAGTTCAGCACCCATGCCTGCAAGCCACTTCACGCCGGTCTGATTGACCAGTGGCAGATTCTTGGCATTGCTCTGGCCCCAATAACCACCAACAGCCTCGAGGCTGAACATGTCTGACGTATAGAAACCTTTGCCACTGAAGCCGATTGCATCGTCATCCGACCCAGCTGCTCCTGTTACACCGCGCGTCGCATCGTGGACCCGAACGCTGAGACCAAGAGGGCCGCTGGCATAGGCGAGACCCAGGAAGCCATTATAGGCGTCACGGTCAAAAAAGCCGTTGCCTGCGTTTTCCGATCTCACGCGCCTGTTTCCAATGGTCCAGATACGCCGTGTGTTTTTGTCGATTCCGTTTTCGAGGCGTCCTGCATTGCTGCGGCCCATTTCAAGTTTCATTGTATCAGCAAATTGCCAGAAGCCGATCAGGCCTTCGTCCCTCAGCGCAAGTGTTGCGGCGTTATTTGAGCTTTCGGCAATATCTGCTTTAATCTGCAATGTTGCGCCAACTTCACCCAACGAGGACTGAACAGAGCCCTTGACGTTCAAACCACCCTCAACGTCCACATCTTCACTTTTGTCCAAGGGAGATCCGTCGCGAACCTTGCTGAAGATATATCCTGTCTTGATAAAGCCAGACACTTTTACTTCAACGAATGGTTCTTCCACCGCATCTGTCGCGACATCAGCGGCAGGTTGGTCTGCGGTTGGCTTGACGAGGAAACCAGCCGGCACGTGCACGGCAGCTTGTGATTCCACGTCGCGTATCCTGAACGTCTCAAACATCGACTTGAGGTCGGCCAAGTCGTTTGAGTGTGCCACCGGCGAAACGACTGTCAATGCAGCGGTTGCCAATAGTGCAATTTTGATTGTCTTTAACATTTTGTTTTTCTCCCAAAACAAAGGTTGAGTTTGAGAGCCCCCGTCCCCTGCTGGCGAATAGGTGGCCATGCGCTTTTCTTCGCGCACCGTCTCATTGCGGCCAAAATTAACAATTGATTAACAATTCAATGACGCTCGCCGTCAGGCTGTTCAAAAGTCAAAACAGAATGCAGGATTGTGCTCATATTTAATTTCACGTCAGGAAAACGTCACAAGGCCGTTACACAGCGCTGCAAATAACCGCCGATGCTGGACCAAACGGGGCTCCGGCAACATGAAAATGGAGAAATCAAATGTCGATTCGTACCCTCGCGCTGGCCGCAGTGTGCTTCCTGTCTCTCTCTGCAATCGCTGAAGCTGGCTGCGTCATTCACTACAACCGCACTGCCTGCCCAGGCAAGGAAACTGAGTCCTATTCGAAGTGCAATGGCACCAAGGAATGCGACAAGGAAGATTCTGGTGGTGCTGCTTCGTTGAAAGCCTGCGAACAAGCCACAGCAGCCGCTTGTGCCAACAGCCGCCTGACGATTACAAAGTCGAAAGTCATCACCGGCAAATTCAACGGCAAAGCGCTTCGCGGCGGTTCAAATTTCTGTGCATCCAACCGCGCAGATTTCAACAAGTGCAGCGGCTAAGCCGCGCCGCAATTATTCATATAGAGCAGCGGAGGTTGGGCAGTTTTGCCTTATCTCCGCTCGCAAATAAGGACGCTTCCCCTTTGATCGCCATCATCATCTTGCAGTAAAATCGGCAATCTTGTCTCCACCCCAAAACATGCGACACACGTATCTCAATTGGAGAACTTGCATGGTTGTATCTCTCCGCTTGCCCGAAGATTTGAGTGCCCGACTTGACAAACTTGCCAAGCGCACGGGTCGCAGCAAGACCTATCACATGATCGGGGCGATCCGGGAGCTGATCGGTGATCTCGGGAAAATAGGGGACGCTTCTCTTTTCTAAGGGTATGGGGGACGGGTCACATTCTTGTTTTTTTGACCAAGGTTTGTTGCTGTCCTAAAAACCTTGTTTCCTTCCTATATACTGTGCTAACCTCTGTGTAGAGGTTCACACATGACGACCAATCTTGCACTTGATCCCAAACTTCTCGACCGCGCCCTGAAAGTCAGTGGCGTGAAGACGAAGAAGGCTGCTGTGACCATGGCGCTGGAGGAATTTGTGGCACGGCGCAGTCAGAAGAAACTACTTGATTTGATGGACAGTCTCGAATGGGACGCAAGCTATGACTACAAGGGTGAGCGATCACGGCGGTGACTTTGTTCGTGGACACCTCCGTTTGGTCGCTCGCGTTTCGTCGGGATGTGGTGCCCGATGTGCCACAGGTCACGGCCTTGAAACAGGCCTTGCAGTCTGGCCAGCAGGTTGTGACGACGGGTTTGGTGTTGCAGGAATTGCTGCAAGGCTTCAGCGGGCCGAAGCAGGCGGAAGCCTTGGTGGAACGTTTTCGCAGTCTGCCGCTGCTCACCCCCGACCGGCAGGACCACCTCGCCGCAGCTCAGCTGCGCAATGCCTGCCGGAAACACGGCATTCAGGCGGGCACGATTGATGTCCTGTTCGCGCAGCTCTGCGTCCGGCATGGGCTAATGTTGTTGTCGACGGACCTCGATTTTCAGCACATCGCAAGGGTCGCACCCGATTTACAGCTATGGTTGTAAATAGGGAAAACCTTCTCCCGTGAAAATAATCCTTGACATTGTTCCTATTATGTTCTAGCTGTCTTCCTGCTTCGACCCAAACGGGGTCCGGTTCATGACGGTGAACCTGGATGGGTCGGGCGGCGGGTCTTGTGGGGTGGCGTTAACGTGGCGCCCACTTACAAGTCTGTGGAACACCCTCGGCCCTTCAAACAGGCCGGGCCATGGAATTGGGCGTTATGTGGTCACCCTGCAGCAAACTGCATGGCCCCTCAGTGGGA
>JANMEM010000181.1:0-5600 GCA_031376985.1 Hyphomicrobiales bacterium | reverse complement strand
GTATAACCGACTGCAAGTTTCGCGGCGATTTTTGCAATCGGGAATCCGGTGGCTTTCGAAGCGAGCGCCGATGAGCGCGAAACGCGGGGGTTCATTTCGATGACGACCAAGCGGCCATCGACAGGATTTACCGCGAATTGCACGTTGGAGCCGCCGGTTTCAATTCCGATTTCACGCAGCACGGCAATCGAGGCGTTGCGCATGATCTGGTATTCTTTGTCTGTGAGAGTCAGGGCAGGGGCCACGGTGATTGAGTCACCCGTGTGCACGCCCATGGGGTCGATATTTTCAATCGAGCAAATGATGATGCAATTGTCGGCGGTGTCGCGCACCACTTCCATTTCATATTCTTTCCAGCCGAGAACTGACTCTTCGATCAACACTTCGGCGGTGGGGGAAGCATCAAGTCCCGTTTCGACAATGTCAAAAAATTCATCGCGGTTATAAGCAATGCCGCCACCAGTGCCGCCCAATGTAAAGGATGGGCGGATGATGCAGGGCAGGCCGATGGCCAACATGCCTTCGAACGCTTCGACCATGGCGCGGTCGCGATATTTTTTCTGCCGTTCCGGTTCGCCGTCAGCCCAGTTCTTTTCGAAGGCTTCAAGGTCGGCGCTTTCAGATTTGAGCCTGGCGTAAAGTTCCTTGTCCTTGTCTTTCTCGACAGAGGCATTGGCCAGTTTTGAGCGCGGGGATTCCAGGCCGATCTTGGTCATGGCATCGCGGAACAATTCGCGGTCTTCGGCTTTGTCTATAGCTTCGGCTTTTGCACCGATCAATTCGACGTTGAATTTCTCGAGGATGCCCATCTTGTTGAGCGACAATGCGGTGTTCAATGCCGTCTGGCCGCCCATGGTGGGCAAAATCGCGTCGGGGCGCTCCTTCTCGATGATCTTGGCCACCACTTCCGGGGTGATGGGCTCAATGTAAGTGGCGTCGGCCAGATCCGGGTCGGTCATGATGGTGGCCGGATTGGAATTGACGAGGATGACGCGATAACCCTCTTCTTTCAAGGCCTTGACGGCTTGTGTGCCGGAGTAGTCAAACTCGCAGGCCTGCCCAATAACAATAGGCCCCGCCCCGATGATGAGGATGGATTTGATATCTGTACGTTTTGGCATGTGGGATCCCGATTTGGGTTGTCCTAGCGGATGAAGGCCGCGATTCCAACCCCGTTTCCCACAGGTGCAGTTTTTAACATCGCGCCTGCAGCAAAAAGGTGTTTGACGATAGTTTAGGAAAATAACGCTTGACACCGCGCGGTCTTTCTGCTATTCTTGAAACACTCCGGAATTGGGTCTCTCTTTCCGCGATTTCCCAAGCAACAGTTTTGAACCGATCATGAAAACGACGTTGGGGCGTTGCGGGTTGTGTAGGTCTCGGCCATATTCAAAGATGCTTTTTCGCCAGAGCAGGGCGTGATCAGTTGCAATCATTCTTCAACACCTCGTCATTCCCACGTCCGCAGGAAGACGGAACTATTGCATTAAATTGAACGCCTGGTGCAGTTACCTTCCATCGTCAGACAGGGATTTGCATTTCGCTTCGACTGACTTGCATTGCTAGGCACTTTAAAGAGTGATAATAAAATACGTAAGGAGGTGCAATTCGATGAATTTGTCTCCCGAAACCGAACGTGCCGTCGAGATGTGCTATGATGCCATCGCAGTTCCGCAGCAGTGGACAGGGGCATTGGATAATCTCGCCCATTCGCTGGGGGCTGATGCGTGCCAAGTGATGCCACACGTTATATCACAACGACCTTTTGGGAGAGTTAGATCAACTGGCGCTTGGCGAATTCACGAGCTCTGGAACCGCAATCTAGATTGGGCAACCGCAGTCTATGAACCCCGCGGTGAACAATTTGTGCAACAGGGCTTCCGTTCACTCCTCCAGTCGCAGTTGTTTTCCGATGATGAAATCGACCATTCGCGATTCCATCAGGAGATTGCCAGGCCAGCGGGTTGCCTGCATTGGGCCTGCGGGATATTTCATGTTGAGGGAAAGGTCTGGTGTATGCCTTTTCATCGCAGCAGTGCTCCCTTTGATGCAACCGTTCTCGACCCCATTGCAGAGGTCGCTGGTCGCATGGCGCATGTTGTGAGCTTAGCGGAAAAAATCTCGCGGGCAGGTGCCGAAAACGAAGTGGTGACGATGGAAAGTGCAGGATGCGCTGCTCTGCTGATCGACCAGCATGGCCGGGTGAACCGTACCAACCGACTTGCGGAATCCTTGTTCTGCAATGAGTTCGGCATCCGCAATGGCAGGCTTTGGACTGCTTCAAGTTCCAGCTTGGAACGCCTCAACCATTTCATGGCGGAGATCGAACATGCAAAATCCATTCTGGGTCCACTTCCTGCGCCAGTGATTATTGCGCGCCGCAACATGCCGTGGCTGCTGATCGAAGCGATGCCGGTGACCTCCGCATCGAACGATATATTTGCTGGCTGCCGCGCGATACTTGTCGTCAGTGATCTCAGTCGGCCAACTCTCACTGACGCGGCACTGCTTAGCATTGTATTTGGTCTAACCGGTGCCGAGGCTCGCCTCGCTGTCGCAATTTGCGAGGGCAACACCCTCAATAGTGCTGCCGCAAGATTTGGCGTCAGTCACCTCACTCTGAGAAGTCAGTTAAAAACAATATTTGCCAAAACCGGGTCGCGGCGACAGGCAGAACTCGTCGTGCGTGCGGCCCAGATCAGAAGCTGTACACAGCGCTAATTGTCGCCCCCATTTGGGGGATGCAGCAATTGCAAAAAAGACCGACGCTTTCCTCAAGCTCAGTTGTTTATGGCCCGATTTTGAACTGATAGAGGGAGTTTGTCATGTCTACACTTGCACGTCGAGAATTCATCGTCAGTAGCGTTGCAGCACTTGCGGCGTTCGCTGTGATGCAGTCGTCACGCGTCGCCTATGGCTTTCCAAGTCGCCCGGGAGAAACGGTTGTTCCCTGGCTGGATCAAGCGGCAGAAAATCCGGTCCCGGAGGTCATCAAATCGCAGCTCGTCTGGGAAGAATTGGACTCATGGGTGACGCCCAATGACAAGTTTTTCAGTATCGCCCATTTTGATCGGCCAGTGATTGATGCCAAGGCCTGGAAACTGGAGATTGATGGTCTTGTGAACAAACCCATTGCCCTTTCTCTCGCTGACCTCAAGGCCCGTCCGCGCCAGGAAACGACGTTCACTGTGGAATGTTCGGGTAATAATGGATTGCCCTTTTTCAACGGTGGTATCGGCAATGCCCGCTGGGCGGGTACACCTTTGGCCGCTGTTCTCGCAGAAGCTGGGGTGAAAGATCACGGAACAGAAGTAGTGTTCTGGGGAATAGATGCGGGCGAGGTTGAGAACAAGGATCGCGAACTCAAAATGCATCAGAACTTCGCGCGAAGCATGACGCTTGCTGAGGCAATGAATCCCAACAATATTCTCTGTTACGAAATGAATGGTGCGGAGTTGCCGGCGGCCAACGGCTTTCCCTTGCGGCTCATTGCGCCGGGATGGTACGGCATCGCCAATGTCAAATGGCTGAAGCGGATAGAGCTTCGGGACAGACCATTCCGAAACAGATTTATGGCCCGTGACTATGTCACCATTCGCGAGGAGGAGCATAACGGCAAGAGCGTATGGGTCGAAACATCTGTCGGTCGTGCCCTGCTCAAGTCGGCTCCGGCGCGGGTCACACGGAAAGATAACAGTTACCGCATCACAGGTGCTGCATGGGGCGCACCCATCAGCAGGGTTGAGGTCAAGATTGATGATGGGCCGTGGACAGAAGCGGAAATTGACCACAGTGAGGAGGCAGAATTTGGCTGGAAGATTTGGCATCTTGACTGGGAAACGCCCAAATCAGGTGAGCATACGATCACCTCACGCGCCATCGACAGTTCGGGGCAAACCCAACCGGCCATGGATGATCCATGGATCGCCAAAAAGAAAACCTACTGGGAAAGCAATGGCCAAGTGACTCGTCACATTGGTATCACCTGATCAAATGAAGCTGAAGGCGTTACGTAAATAGGGAAAAAATTCTCTGCAAATCCTGCTGTCCGAGTGACCCCCACCTTGACCCTTCCCCAAGGGAGAGGGGATTTGAGCGGAGCTGGTGTTGGTCTCGTCACGACATGTATGTTGTGGCCGGACCGCTTATTTGTCGAATTCATTTTTATGGGAACAATCCAGCACGTCTCCCGTTTTGTGACCTAGCGACATAACACGAGAATGGAGACCATCTCATGAACACTCAACTTTACGCTGCCTTGGCCGTGGCCATTTTTGTCACCAGCACTGGTGGCGCAATGGCGGCAAGCAAGAAGGCTGAAGCACCGGGTCAAGACCGCACGTGTCTTGTGACCACGAAGAATGCCAACAGCTTTAATGACGCAGATGTTGTGCGCGCGAAGTGGTTGCCCCGCAAGGCGGCAGACGCACAGGCCAGCAAAGACCCGAGCACAATGCGGACATTCGAATATGGCAATGACCCGCTTGTAACAGGTGGCACTTATGCTTCAGCCGAAGAACTGTGCAACAAGCATTTCTTCAAGTAACGAAATTTTCGTACTGCGTACATTATTCGCCCGGGTGGTTAATGCTGCCCGGGCGATTTCCATTCTTGCGTCTATGGCACACTGCAATTTGTTTCGCGTTCAAAGCGAAAGTGTTCATTCATCCTGCGCACCTGTGTATGCTCCCTTGCAAAGGAGCTCCGCCCCATGAGCCTGTTGCAGTTGATTTATGCTTCCACGCCGTTTGGTTTTGACAATCCGACCTTGAACCAGATTCTTTCTGTGGCGCGGCGGAATAACTTGCGGGACGGGATTACGGGTTCATTGATTTGTCGGGCTGATCTTTATTTGCAGATGCTGGAAGGGCCGCGCTCTTCTGTGACGGCGACGTTCAATCGCATTCTCAATGATGATCGGCATCTTGATGTGGTGTTGATCGGCTGCGGTGATGCCAAGACGCGGTTGTTCCCGGACTGGCATATGCGGGATGACCCGGCACAGTCGTGGATGTGGACGCAGGAACAGATTGCCGGCGGGGCGATTGAGGCGTCGTCTGAGGATGATGTGCGGGCGGTGTTTACGCGGTTGGTTCGGGCAGCGTAGCGGGGCGTGCCCACAGCAGCGGAAACTCTTCACCTTGCATTTTTGCGCCTGCGGGAAGTCGTTGTTCAAGGCCGGGGAAGGGTGGGGAGGTGCGCCATTTTCTTGGCGCGTGGGTTGTGTCTTCGCCCATGAAGCGGAAGGAGACGACGCGGCGGCGGTTGCCGTTTCCCACACCGCCTGCACCGTGCAGCGTGAGCATATGGAAGAACACGGCGTCGCCGGGTTCGAGGGCCCAGCTCAGGATTTCGAATTTATCGGGGTTGTTGTCAATGTCCGGCAGGTCTTTGAGGGTTCCCTCCGGAAACCATTTGGCTTCATTGTTCATAAAAGAGCGCGGCATGAGCCAGCCTTCGCGGTGTGAGCCTGCAACGAGACGGAGGCTGGATTCCTTCGCGACGGGGTCCACGGGTAACCACATGCTGATGTTCTGAAAACCGTCGATGTTGTAATAGGGCTGGTCTTGGTGCCATGGGGTTTTCGCCTGTGTCTTGGG
>JANMEM010000180.1:0-4746 GCA_031376985.1 Hyphomicrobiales bacterium | reverse complement strand
CACGGTGGCTATTGGCGATCATTCTCCAAACTCGAAACGTCATTCATAGCAGAGCATTTCGTGGCGCGTGGTATTTCAGTGGCCTTGATCAATTATCCGCTCTGTCCGGATGTAACCCTGGGTGACATTCGAAGTAGCGTCTTGCACAGCTTCGCCTATCTTTGGACGCGGGTGCTGAGTGCTGATGAGCGTCACACCGTTGTTGTCAGCGGCCATTCCGCAGGCGGACATTTGGCGGCACTGCATGCAACGGAAGACTGGACCACGCGGGGACTTCCCGCTGATCCGATCAAGGCGGTTGTGTCGCTGTCCGGCGTTTTTGACGTGACACCATTGATCCACACCAGCATCAATGCCGATCTACATCTGACGGCGGAAGTTGCAAGTCAGCTGAATTTGATGACAGCTGTTCCCAAAACCGAACCCCGCATGCTGTTGGCAGTCGGCGACTTTGAACCGGAAGAATTCCATCAGCAGGGGCAGGATTTGGCAAAGGCGTGGGGCAATCTCACATCACGTTGTGAGTCAATTGCAGGCACCAATCATTTTACGGTCCTCGATAACTTCGCCGATCCCGCCACGCAGCTGCATCAGGCTGTTTTGAGTTTTCTGGTGACGTGACCCAGTTGCACTGCTTAATGTAGTGAACTAAACCACTGCCCAACGAAACAAACGGGCAGGGAAATCAAATGTCAAACCTCACACTCGCAAACCGTATTTGGCCGGAAGCCAAAGCTTCCAATCTCATGCGAAATATTGTACTGGCTGTTGCGGGCAGCTTGCTGGTTGCCGCAGCAGCGCAAATTACCGTGCCGATGTGGCCGGTGCCAATGACCTTACAGACTCTTGCCGTTCTCGGCGTCGGTGCGGCATATGGTGCGCGGCTCGGTGCTGCAACGCTTCTGCTTTATGCCATTGCAGGCGCTGTAGGCTTGCCATTCTTTGCGGGAGGTAAATCCGGCATTGCCGACGCAAAGCTCGACTACTTCCTGCCCGCAGGTTCCATGGGTTATGTCGTTGGATTTATTCTCGCAGCTTTCCTTGTTGGCAAGCTGGTTGAATCCGGTTGGGCCAATACATTCTTCAAATCCGTACTGGCCACCGTTGCCGGTGCAATTGTACTCTACGTTCCGGGCCTGATCTGGCTCTCAATCTGGGCTGCAAAAACCCAAGGCATGGACGCAAGTGCTGCCATGCAAGCAGCCATAAATTGGGGTCTGACGCCGTTTCTGGTTGGCGATGCTGTAAAAGCGGTCATTGCAGGTCTGGCAGTTCCGGCAGCTGGCTTGGCATTTTCGCGTAGGGGCTAATACAAGAGGGGACAGTTTGCGATAACGCAAACTGTCCCTTTATGCTTATTGTGGCGGTGGCGGTGGTGGCGGCGACAATGCGCCCATCATTGACGACAGGTCAGTACCATTGACCAGCAACTTGCCTTCGGGGCTCATGGTCACGTCCCATGTCACAGTGTCGCCGTCAGCCTTGCCTATGCCCTTGGCCGCAAACAACATGGCCATGCCTTGTTGCGCAGTGGGGTCTGTTGCTGCCTGTTGCAATTGTGCAATCACCTTGTCCATGCCGGTCATGCTGAATTTGGCGTTGACCTGAGGCAGTCCGGCAAAGTTGACCGTGGATTTTCCTTCAAAAGTGAGGTTGAACAAATCAGCAGATATTCCACCAGGCGGTATTGTTATCACGATGCTGTTTGTGGGAGAGAATGCAGCCATGTAAGCCGCTTCTGATCCGGGTGGCACAGGGTCTTTCTGTGACACGTCCATTTCGCTGAAGAACTTGCGTGCCGGTGCTTCCATATCAAAACCCGAAACCTCAAAACCCAACTTCATCTTTGTGGGGATCAAGCCTTTGCTCCAAGGTGGCAAGGGCAGGCCATCCGGCAATTTGAAGCCATTGACCTCAAAACCTTCCGCCACGCGACCGTCTTTCACAGCGCCGTTCACGCCCACATTGCTGCCGCCGTCCGTGATGGCAAACTGGCCATAGCTTGTGTCGACGGTCAGGTTTTCGAATTTGCCGTCCGATTGCAATGATGCGAAAAACGGTAACGCGGCCAGCAGCTTGTCCTTCAATATCTGCTGGTCCTTGATGACAAGTTCCTTGGAGGGATGTGCAACGAAAAACGCCGCAATATCCATCAATGTTTTGGAATTCATGCCCTTCAAGTCGGACAGATAGCTGCCCTTGGTCATATTGGCGACATAGTTGATGTTGGGCATACCGGCAGCGGCCACCTCCGGCGGAATTTCGACCGTGGTTGATGAAACCAGTCCATTGAACGTTACGGTACTTTGACTGTCCACCAAGCCGCCGCCGACATCAATACCCTTGGTTTCAACAGCCATCGATTCGATGACGGTCGCACCCTTGGTCACCATTTTGGTATTAACGTCTGTCTGGTTTTGCGAAATGCTCAGTTTCGAAACGTTGTATTTGGAATCCATAAACGCAAGCAGCGCATCGTTATAGGTGCCGCTCCATTCAATGCTCGGCGTGTTCATGGTGAAATCAAAAACACCTGGCACGCTGGCAGAAGCCGCGTAAGGACCAGACGATGTGACAGACCAAAGTCCATTGCCTTGGGGGACTGCCCTGAACTTGTAGGGATCGATTTTGGCGGTAAAGCCAGCTTGTGGGTTCTTCAACAAAAATGGTGTGACATCCAGTGCAATGTCGTAGCCATCGCCTGCCGGCGTTACTGTGACGACGCCGGGTTCAGCGCTCAGGTATGACTGGAACGTTGCCTGAATGCGCGCTGCGTCTTCTGCAGTTGCTGCAGCCCAGCTTGCCGTTGTGGTTGCCAAAAGAATAAAAAGGCTGAAGCCGAGTTTCTGTGTTTTCATGTTATCCTACCGTTGTTCGCCCCGAGCCTTTTTGAGCCGTGTTTTGCGTTGCCGTCAACCATGAGAATTTTCATGGCTAACACGATGCTGTCATGACGCCACCACAGAATTGCCGTTGTCGCAGTCTTGAACTTCTGCGAGGGATCTGGGAACGACAGGAGACTACCCCATGAAAATCATGTTTGCCGGGCTATTGCTGGCCACCACCTGCTGCACAAATGTGTTCGCGGCGGAGTTTTCGCCAAGTTCGCATATCGATGCCGTCACGGTGTTTCCGCAAGGAGCCGATATTGTGCGCGAAGTGCCCTATGATGTTCCAGCGGGCAGCCACAGCCTCATCCTCACCGATTTGCCGCAAAACATTGATACCCAATCCATTCGTATAGAAGGCGTGGGAACGGGTGAATTGCTGGTAGGTTCGGTGGATACCCGCAATCACTATCTGGGTATCGAGGCAACCGATGCACAACGCAAGGTGCTGGAAAAAGACATCCAGAACTTGCAGGTCGAACGCCAGGGCCTCGACCAGACCGTGGCCGACCTGAACCAGCAGCGCAATATTTTATATGGTTTAGCCGACAAACAACTGGTGCCACAATCGACGACGGAAACCACCAAAGGCATTGATGCCTTGCAACTTGGCTCATTGCTAGACGTGGTGGGCCAACGCCTCGCTGCACTTTCCAAGGATGTGATGACTGCACAAAGCCGCCAGCGCGACATTGATGAGAAGGTCAACGCACTTTCGGCCAAATTGAACGAACTCGCACCTTCTGAAGAATATCGCACAGAGGTGGTGGTCAATGTTGAAGCAAGTGAAGCAGCCAAAGGTGCCTTGCGCCTGTCCTACCGCGTGCAGGAAGCCTCATGGACACCGTTTTATGACGCACGCCTGACAATTGGTGATGGCAAGGCAAAGCCCGCGCTGGAACTGGTGCAACGTGGTGAGGTCACCCAGTCCACGGGTGAAGTCTGGAAAGATGTTGTACTGACACTGTCAACGGCTCGCCCCACGGGCAATACGGCGGCTGCTGATTTGCCCGAGTGGGAAGTCAGCAAGCTTGAGGTGCCTGTGCCGATGGCAGAGGCCGCAGCACCCTCCGCAGTTGCCGATGCCGAATTGCAATTCAAGGAAAGTGACCAGCTTGGGGGTGGCTTGAAATCTCGCACCCTGCAATTGGCCAAGCCCAAAGCGATCATGCAACGGCAGGCAGTAGTCGAAACTGCGGGCTTTCAGGCCACCTATGCCATTGCAGGCCGGGTGAGTGTGGATAATGCTGGCCAAAGCAAAAAAATCCGCATCACCTCAGGCCAGCTTGAAGCGGAACTGAAGGCCATTGTTGTGCCTCGTGTTGATACCACGGCTTACCTTTCGGCAGCCTTCACCGTGGCGGGCACGGGTCCGCAATTGCCGGGCGTAGTCAATCTGTTTCGTGACGGTGTTTATGTCGGGCTGGGCAGTTTGCCCCTGCTCAACCCGACTGAAAAAACCGAACTTGGTTTCGGGGGCGATGACCTGCTCAAAGTCACCCGTGCGGAGGTGAAACGCGTGGCGGGCGAAGAAGGCTTCCTCACTTCGTCCAATATAGATGAACGGGCCTGGGACATTACAGTGAAGAACCTGCATTCGTCTGCCATAGCGGTGCGGGTGGTGGATCGTGTGCCTTTTACAGCTTCAAAAGAAATCGAAATTGAAGAGATTCTGGCCATGACTCCCCCTACCGTTCGTGATCTCGACAAGAAGCGTGGCGTGCTGGCTTGGGACTTCACGCTGGAGCCACAAGCCGAGAACAGCCTGAAAACAGGCTATAAAATCTCCTGGCCTGAAGGCATGCAAGTGAGTGTTGTGGAGTAATAATTTACGCGGTTGCGCCAAAGGCAAATTGCT
>JANMEM010000366.1:0-7449 GCA_031376985.1 Hyphomicrobiales bacterium | reverse complement strand
GTCGGTTGGCCTCAACTCGGGCGATGTGTTCAAGGGCGAAACCGCCTTCAAGCTTTATGACACCTATGGCTTTCCGCTCGACCTGACGCAGGATGCCTTGAAGTCGCGTGGTGTGACGGTGGATACGGATGCGTTTAACGTGTCCATGGAACAGCAGCGTCAGGACGCGAGGAAGGCCTGGAAGGGCACAGGCGATTCGAAGTCAGAGACGATCTGGTACGATCTTCGCGAAAAGCACGGGGCGACGGAATTCCTGGGCTACGACACGGAAGTGGCTGAGGGGCTGGTGCTTAAATTGGTGCGCGACGGTGCAACAGTCTCATCACTTGCCGCTGGAGATCAGGGTGCCATCATCGTCAACCAGACGCCATTCTATGGCGAGTCGGGTGGTCAGACGGGTGATACGGGATTGATCAAAACCGCCGATGGTGCGGTGTTCCGCGTGACCGATACGTTGAAACGTGTTGGTGATCTGTTTGTGCATCTGGGTGTGGTTGAAACGGGCAGTATCACAACGGGTGATGCCGTGGCGCTGACCGTGGACAACACGCGGCGCAGCGGCAACCGGCAACACCATTCTGCAACGCATTTGTTGCATGAGGCGCTTCGTACAAAATTGGGAACGCATGTGGCGCAAAAAGGATCGCAGGTTGACCCTGACCGGTTGCGTTTTGACTTCTCGCATACGAAGCCCATGTCAGATGACGAGATCGCTTTTGTTGAAGCCATGGCCAATGACATTGTGTTGCAAAATGATGCCGTGAACACGCGGTTGATGGGTGTGGATGACGCTGTTGCCGAAGGTGCCATGGCGTTGTTTGGCGAGAAGTATGGCGACGAAGTGCGCGTCGTGTCGATGGGGCGCAATGCTGAAGGTCATGCCAAGCCGATTTATTCGCTCGAACTCTGTGGCGGCACGCATGTGCGGCGCACGGGTGATATTGGTCTGATCAAGATTGTTTCGGAAAGTGCCGTGGCTGCGGGTGTGCGGCGCATGGAGGCGCTGGCGGGTGCTGCGGCGCGGGCTTATCTGGTAGAACAGGACGCCCGCGTTTCAGCTGCGGCAGCGCTGCTGAAAACCTCGCCAGCTCAAATGCTCGCACGCATTGAGGCACTGATGGATGAGCGCAAGCGGTTGGAAAAAGAACTCAACGATGTGAAGAAGTCCGCCGCCTTGGCGAACTCAAAGGCAACGACGGAAAAGCTGGGCGACGCCACATTCTCTTACCGGATTGTCAATGGCCTTGACCCACAGGATCTGAAATCGCTGACGCTGCAAGACCTGAAAACCATTGGTTCCGGTGTGGTTGCCAATGTGGCTATTTCTTCAACAGGAACGGCTTCGATCGTAACGGGTGTATCATCAAATCTGGTAGGCAAGTTTGATGCTGTGGCGTTGGTGCGGGCGGCGGCTTTGGCTGTTGGAGGCAAGGGCGGCGGTGGCAAGCCCGATATGGCGCAGGCGGGTGGACCGGATGGGACCAAGGCTGCGGAGGCGGTTGCTGCGGTGAAGGGGTTGTTGGGGTAAAGGGATTCTCGCGGCGAAAATGCCCTTCGAGGCATCGCGAGAGGGCGATGCACCTCAGGGTGAGGGTAGCGAGATATCCCTCACCCTGAGGTGCGAGCCCTTGCGAGCCTCGAAGGGCTTGCCCTCAACACATCTTGCAGCCCTTCGCCCTGACTTCGGCAATGGCTTCGTTCATGCCTTCGATTGGCAGATATCCGCCGTAGACCTTGTCATCGATGACGAAGGCCGGGGTGCCGTTGATGGCGAGGTTTTTGGCCAGTTGCATGTTGGCGGCAATGCGCTCGCCGATTTCCTTTGAGCCTATGTCAGCTTGCAGCTTGGTCATGTCGAGACCCTGGGCTTCTGCCAACTGGTTCACAACATCGGTTGTGACCTGACCTTCATGGCCAAATATGGCCTGATGCAGCTCCCAATATTTGCCTTGCCTTTCAGCAGCGAGGGCTGCTTTCGCGGCGTATTCAGAATGTTCACCGAAAATCGGAAAGTCCTTGAAGATCACTTTGATGTTCTTGTCAGCGCCCACGAGACTCTGGATTTCTTTCACTGATTTTTTGCACCAGCCGCAGTTGTAGTCCATGAATTCAACGATGGTGACATCAGGCTTTTTGCTGCCGATTGTCGGGTCTGATGCGGTTTTGAATACTTCATCCTTGAACGTGGCAAGCGCTTTGTCGCGCTGGGCCTCTTCGGCCTGCTTGTCATTGGCTTCAAGTTTGTCTGCCATCTCGCGGAGGATTGTGGGGTTCGCCAGCAGGTAGTCGCGAACGATGGACTCGATTTCAGCTTTTTCAGCGTCAGTTTTAGGCGCGGCGGCCACGGGCATGGCAAGGGCCATGGCGGCGAAGCAGGATACGAAGAGAAGGCGAGAGATATTTTTCATGTGTTCCTCAGGTTTGCAGTCAGGTTGCCCCATTTCGAATTGCATTTGCAAATGGCATTTGCGTGATGATGTCAGTTTTTCTTGGCGGCGAAGGTCAAAATGTCATTGGCGCGCAACCATTCTGGTGTGCCGCGTTTGAAACGATCCTGCGCGACTTTGGCTTTTTCAACTGCCAGATCACGGTCACCGTTCGAAAACGCCATTTCGGCGGTTGCGAGTTCGGCGCGGGCATTGTCGCCCATTGCGGCATGGGCCTGTGCTTGCAATTTGAAAATGACGGGTGAGTTTCCCTCTGTCCGCTTGGCAAGGATCAAGAGTTTCAACGCTTTTTCAGCGTTGGCTTTTCCGCCTGTATCCAACAGCAATTGTGCATGGAGAATTTGCATCAGGCCGTTGTCTGGCAACAGGGCGCGGGCTTTGACAATGGAGGGGAGGCCGCGTTCAGGTTGTCCGTTTTCCTGCAAGGCCTGGGCTTTCAATTCCCAAAAATACGGATTTTGCGGCAACTCACTGATCAGGCTGTCGAGCACGGGAATGGCATTGGTGATGTCACCACGGCGATACATGGCAACGGCACGGGCATAGCGGGCGGGAAGCGACGTGTTCGACGAGGGATAGCGCTGGAAGACCCGCTGGGGGCCTTGCATGTAGCCGATGATCTTGGCCTTCACCAATTCGTAGCGCAGTTTTTGGCCGGGGTCTTCGGGCTTGCCGAAATTTGGCGATTGCTTCACTGCGACTTCAAGATTGCGGATGCGGTCCAGCGGCATGGGGTGGGAGTAAAGGTAGGGGTCGCCGTCAGCCGTTGTGGAAATGGATTCACTGGCCAGTTTCTGAAACAGGCTGAGCATTCCGGAGGGATCGTTACCCGTGGCGGCCAGATATTTTATTGCTGCCTGGTCAGCAGACGACTCCATTGAGCGTTGGTAGGACAGGAAGCGGCGCTGGGCCACGCCTTGGCTACCCATCATGATGCCTTGGCCAACCTGACCTGCACCTTGCACACCTGCTGCTTGCCCACCGACTGCGGCAGCTGCACCCAACAACATGCCAATGATGCGCTCGGTTGAAGCGCTGTCTGCTTCATTCTGCATCTTGGCGAGGTGGCCGCCTGCGATGTGGCCGGATTCATGGGCGATGACGCCAATGACTTCCTTATAGGATTTGGTCTTGGTGAAAAGGCCGGTGTTTATGAAAATGCGTTGGCCGCCAGCCACGAAGGCGTTGATGCTGTCATCGGCGATGACATAGACTTTTACGGAGTCGGGGTTGATGCGGGCAGCCTTGAAAATGGGGCGCGCATATTGGCGTAGCAAGCCTTCGATTTCAGCATCGCGAATCAGGTTTGGGCCAGACCGTTCCTGGACTTGTTGTTTCCGGGAATTGGCAAAAGTTTGCGGCACTGCGAGCCCAAGGGCGAGAGCGGCTATCAGCAGGATGCGGAGTGGTTTCAGTATGAACACGGTGCGGGTTTTGCCGTCAAATGCGGCGAGTTTGAGGCTGTAGAAAAGGGACCTCATCCGGCGCTTCGCGCCACCTTCTCCAGCAAGTGGGCTGGAGAAGGGACAAGCCAGTCCCTTATCCCACGAAGTTGGAGAAGGTGCCCGAAGGGCGGATGAGGTCCCTTAAGTCTATCCCTTGGGCTTGCTCCACCAGCCGCCTTTTTTGGGTGCAGCTTCGATTTGCACAGTTGGTGCTGGCGGGGTCCATTTGCGCACTTCTGGTTCCGGGATGAATTCCGGAATTTCGATTTTCGCTTGAGGAGGTGGAGCTACGAAAACAGGTTGCTCGCGCGGTGGGCGGTCACCGCGTTCCTTGCGGGGACCGCGATCGCCACGATCGCGACGGCCTTCGCGCGGTGGTCTGGGGCCACGCTCTTCGCGGGGTGGCCGTTCAGCCGCTTCTTCCGAGCCGGCTTCTGCAGGTTCGGCTGGTGCTTCACCTTCTACGGTTTCGAGTGGTTTTTCGGTGCGGCGGTTCCGGTTGCGACCAAAGCGGTCCCTGCGGCCACGGCGTGGGCGATCTTCCGTTTGGCCTTCGGGCTTGTCGGAACCTTCTGCGGGTTCCGTTGCTGCGGCTTCACCGTCAAAGGGGCGATCATCGTCTGCTTGCGGATCGGCTTCGGCATCGTCGCCGGAGGCTTCCTGCTGTTCGCCTTCACCTTCCGGACGGTCGTTGCGGCGACCACCACGGCGGCCACGACGACGGCGGCGGCCACGGGCATCAGCGTTTTGCTCGCCTTCGCCTTCAGGCTTGGCTTCCGCCACTTCCTCTTCATCAGCCTCTTCAACGATTTCCTCTTCAGGTTCGTCGGTCAGGGCTGATTCCATGCGAACGGGTGCCGCAATGGGAATGCGGCGTTGGACATGTTCACGGTCGTTGGCGCGTTCAATGGTGGCTTGCGTGCCCTTCATTTCGTGCAAGGACGCCAGTACAAAAATGGTGACGCCGTAGGTTTGTTCGAGAACGAGCAGGCTGTCGCGCTTTTCGTTGAGCAGGTAGTTTGAGACCTCACGGGCACAGGTGACCGTAAGGTTTTCGGCCTTCTTCAACAGTTGATCTTCGATCTGGCGCAACACGCCAAGTCCACAGGACGAAACCGAGCGGATCATGCCGCGGCCTTCGCAATGGGGGCAGGTGTGGAAGGTGCCTTCAATGAGACCGGGACGCAGGCGCTGGCGCGACATTTCCAAAAGTCCAAAGTGCGAAATGCGGCCCACCTGAATACGGGCGCGGTCGTTCTTCAGGGCTTCCTTGATGCGGCGTTCGACGTTCCTGTTGTTGCGGTTCTCCTCCATGTCGATGAAGTCGATGACAACAAGACCTGCCAAATCGCGCAGGCGGAGTTGTCTGGCGATTTCATCGCATGCCTCAAGATTGGTTTTGGAGGCGGTGTCTTCGATGTTGTGTTCGCGCGTCGCCTTGCCGGAGTTGATGTCGATCGACACCAAAGCTTCGGTCTGGTTGATGACGATGTAACCACCGGACGGCAGTGTGACCGTTGGCGAGAACAGCGCATCCAAATGTGTTTCCACACCGTGACGGGTGAAGAGCGGCTTGTTGTCGGAATAGAGCTTCACGTTTTTGGCGTGGGACGGCATGAGCATTTTCATGAAGTCCTTGGCTTCACGATAGGCTTCGTCGCCCTCAACCAGCACCTCATCGACGTCTTTGGTATAAAGATCGCGGATGGACCGCTTGATCAGGCTGCCTTCTTCATAAACAAGGCATGGTGCTTCTGACTTCAAGGTGAGGTCGCGTACACTTTCCCAGAGGCGCATGAGGTAGTCAAAGTCGCGCTTGATTTCGGGGCGGGTGCGCTGGGCACCAGCTGTTCGCACGATGAGGCCCATGCCTTGTGGCACTTCGACTTCGCGGGCGACTTCCTTAAGACGGCGACGATCACCGGCGTCAGTGATTTTGCGGGAAATGCCGCCGCCACGGGCGGTGTTCGGCATCAAGACGCAATAGCGGCCAGCGAGGGACAGATAGGTTGTGAGAGCGGCACCCTTGTTGCCGCGTTCTTCCTTGACCACTTGCACCAGCAGAATCTGGCGGCGCTTGATGACTTCCTGGATCTTGTAGACGCGGCGACGTGGGCGGCGCTGTTGGCGACGCTGCGGCACTTCTTCGAGTGCATCTTCGGCACCGATGACTTCTACCTTGCGGTCGTCAGCATTTTCTTCGATGGCAATAATATCAGCACTTTCAGCTGTTGGCACAGGCTCTGAAGGCATTTCGTCGTCAGCAGATTCGACGGCGCTGGCGAGATATGGAAGTTCTTCGGCTTCAAGCGGCATGGTTTCGAAGGATGTGGCTTCGGAATGTGCCGCTACCTCGTCCTCATGTTCGCCCTCGGCATGGGGTTCTTCATCGTGGTGATGTTCGACGGTTTTGCCGTTGTCGTCATCATGGTGGTCGTCTTCGTCTTCACGGTCTGCGGCGTCGTCTTCTTCCTGTTCTTTCAACAGGGCGAGACGGTCCGCAATCGGGATTTGATAGTAGTCGGGGTGGATTTCGGCGAAGGCCAGAAAGCCATGGCGGTTGCCACCGTAGTCCACGAAGGCGGCCTGCAACGACGGTTCGACCCGTGTTACTTTTGCCAGATAGATGTTGCCTTTGAGGGGTTTGCGATTGATGCTTTCGAAATCGAATTCTTCAATGCGGTTGCCGCGGGCCACCACAACGCGGGTTTCCTCGCGTTGGCTGGCGTCGATGAGCATTTTGTTGCCCATGGTGTGTAATCCTTTGTGCCGCATTTATCCCACCGCGCGCGCGACCGTTGTCCGGTTCAAGGCGGGGCGTGTGGGTGGGGGATGTGCGTGCAAGAATGGAGGCAAGAGCAACTGATGCGGGGCCAGCAGCAGGCGCGGCCAAGTGGCTGCGTGCTTGTGTGCTGGCTGTGTCTGCGTTCAGGTTCATCTGCCCCGAGTTGATTTTACTGTGTCCGGACTCTGACCCCGAACGGTTGATACGCTTTATTCTCGACCCGTTTGGCGGTTCCGACCAACCTCACGATGTCGGGGCTTCCCAAGAAAACCCTTTTTCACGCCGCTTACGGGTTGCTTGCATCATTGAAGCGAACCGGACACCCGTTTGTTGCGAAACTGTTACGTCTTTGACCAAATTTCGGGCTTTTGCCCGTGAGTCCGATCTTGGACAGCTGTGTTCTAGGGGGCAAAGGCAGGGGATGCAAGCGGGAATCGGTCCCGGAATCCGAGACTTACGATTTTAAATCCCAAAAAGGAAAAAATTGCTTGACGCCGCGCGGTCGTTCTGCTAGATCATCGTATATTCCAGAACTGCGAAAAGTCGAACTCTCCTGACCAAGACTTGGGCAAGTGCCGCCATGTGTCTTCATGGGCTGCATTCCGCGAAGACGACGGCGGGGTGGAGGGGCCTGCGCAACGTCAATGTCTCTACTATCAACCCTGTCGCAAAAGTTGAAATCAGGATAGTCTTCTCTGCATGAAACTCCATCGCTTAAGACATACAGTTTTTGCCTTGTTGCTTGCGTTCTTCGCAACCCTGCCCATGACGG
>JANMEM010000365.1:0-3003 GCA_031376985.1 Hyphomicrobiales bacterium | reverse complement strand
GGGTCGAGTATCAACGATCCCTGCCGCCAGATCGGCTCCCAATAGTCCAGCACATCCAGCGCACTTTTTTTATCGACATCCACCAATGCCGAGTGGCGCTTGGCGCGAAACCCCACGGGCGCATCTTCCTGCATGGCCATCAGGTCCACACTCAAGGCAAGGCCACCATCAATGTTTACCTCGCCTGAGGTGATCAACGGTTCTTTCGCATGCAGCGCATGGATCAATGCGTCATTTGCGGAAGGCGCTCCAAGGCGGAAACGGATCTGCGACAGGCGCGAGCCTTGCCGTGCCAGAATCGGAAATGTGCGTGGCGAGATTTCCGCATAGAGCGGCCCCTGATAGCCTTCCGGAACCTTGTCAAACTCCTGGGCATAATCAGCAATGACCCGTGTGAAAATATCAAGCCGCCCGGTTGAGCTTTTGGGGTTGGCGGCAGCTGACATGCCAACAGGCAGGTTCAGGCTCTCCATCAGCTGCACAATGTAAACGCAGCCGGTTTCCAGCACAGCACCTTCTGTGAGATCAAACTCATGCAGGGTTATATCTTCCAGTTTCTCGGCTACCCGCCTCCGCGGCCCGGGCAGGAACGACGCCCGCACCCGATAGGCCTTGGCCCCCAGCCGCAAATCAAGGCTGGCGGGCTGGATCTGGTCGTCATCCGGCTTCCGCTCAAGGCGGATCACACCGCTGTCACAGAGGCGGGCAATGGCACTGGCTGGCAAAATGCCATTTTGGAGGCTTGTCATGGTCGCCCTTTTGGTCTGCGACAAGCGGCCTTGCAAGTCCTACAGAATCCCAGTGGAAAACTGCTGCAAAACCATTAGATTGGAGACATGTATCAAGCCGTCACCGAACTTATTCGCGTCACCGTCCGGCCCGAATTTATTGAAAACCAGTCGCAACCTGAGAACAGCAAGTTCATCTGGGCCTATACCATCACGGTGGAAAATCGGGGTTCCGAAACCGTAACGCTGTTGACGCGCCATTGGGTGATCACCGATGGCCACGGCCGCACACAAAACGTGCGTGGTGATGGGGTAGTAGGAGAACAACCAACACTCCGCCCCGGCCAGCGCTTTGAATATACCTCAGGCTGCCCGCTTTCCACGCCCTCCGGCATGATGGTGGGAAGTTACGGCATGATCACGTCTTCAGGCCGCCCCTTTGACGTGACAATTCCTGCCTTCTCCCTCGACAGCCCCCATGACAGGCATAGTCTGAATTGATGATCACCGAAGACATTCTCGCCAAGCTGATTGCCTTTGACACCACCAGCCGCGACAGTAACATTCCCCTCATTGCGTGGGTCGAAAACTATCTTGACCACTTCAACGTGCCGCATTTTCGTGTGGACTATGAAGATGGTTTCAAGACCAATCTCTTCGCCACCATCGGGCCAGATATTGGCGGCGGTATTGTGTTGTCCGGCCACACAGATGTTGTTCCGGTTGACGGCCAGGATTGGCACACTAATCCCTTTACCATGACTGAAAAAGACGGACTGCTCTACGGGCGCGGCAGTTCAGACATGAAGAGCTTTCTCGCCGTGGTTTTGGCCTTGGTGCCTGAGTTTGTGAAAATGGATTTGCGTATTCCAATCCATCTCGCGTTTTCATGCGATGAGGAAGTCGGTTGCAAGGGTGTGCGCCCGCTGGTGGACTTTCTGCGGAACCACGCGAAGAAACCAAGTGCCGCGATTATCGGCGAACCGACTTTGATGAAAGTTGTAAACGGCCATAAAAGTGCGGTGCGCTTTTCAACCGAAGTCACAGGTCACGAAAGCCATTCGGCGCTCACCGACAAAGGCGTGAACGCCATCATGGTGGCAGGCGAGATCATCCATGAGATCAGCAAAATCCGGGAAGAGCTGATCGCCATTGGTGATGCTACCCACACTTATGACCCGCCTTATTCCACGATCCACATCGGGGTCATTTCCGGCGGAACCGCCAACAACATCGTACCAAAAACCTGTAGCTTCAATTGGGAAACCCGGTTATTGCCCAATGCCGATGAAAACTTTGTGCCAGACCGCATCTCGGCCCTTACCCGCAAACTTGAACCCGCCATGAAAGCCGTGTCGCCGGATGCGGGCATATTTTTCGACAAGGCCAACACCGTCCCCGGCCTTGCCGCCGAAAAGGATTCGCCCGCTGAACAATTGGCCCTGCAGTGCAGCCACAGCAATTCCACCCACACCGTATCCTATGGCACAGAAGCAGGCCTGTTCCAGCAGGCAGGCATCCCCGCAGTGGTCTGCGGACCGGGTTCCATAGAGCAGGCCCACAAGCCGGACGAGTTTATCGCAGTGAGTGAGCTTAGGGCCTGCGAGGCGTTCTTGCGGCGGCTGGCGCAGAAGTGTTGTTGAGGTGGAATACCTGTCAACCAGCCCTTCGAGGCCCGCAAGACGGCGGGCACCTCAGGGTAAGGGATAGAATGAAACCCTCATCCTGAGGTGCGAGCCCTTGCGAGCCTCGAAGGATGCGTCACGCGTGAAGTATGTCACTTGACTCCGCCACAATTGCTCCCCACTTCATAGGTCATTCGGAGGAGGGAACACCAATGCCACTTATTCTATTCATCCTGAATGTGCTCTGGTTCGTCACAGGCGGCGTCATCGCTGGCCTCGCGTGGGTTCTCGCGGGCGTCATCATGGCGATTACCATCGTTGGGCTGCCATGGGCGCGGTCCTGCTTCATGCTGGCGCGGTTTTCGTTCTGGCCCTTCGGCTACGACATCGTTTCCCGTGATCAATTGACGGGCCGTGAAGACCTGGGAACGGGCACGCTTGGCACACTCGGCAACATTGTCTGGTTCGTTCTCGCCGGCTGGTGGCTGGCCCTGATGCACATTACGGCGGCGATTGCCTATGCCGTCACCATCATCGGCATTCCCTTCGCGTGGCAACATGTGAAGCTGGCAATTGCATCACTCTTCCCCGTAGGCAAGACGGTGATTTCCACCGACCAGTTGTGGGCGCCTATTCCGCAGTTGAAGCAA
>JANMEM010000159.1:0-2025 GCA_031376985.1 Hyphomicrobiales bacterium | reverse complement strand
CCGAACCCATCGCCGCCACCCCAATCGACCCGCCAACCCTCGCCATGGCGTTCCGCATCAACGACGGACCATTGGCAGGCAAGGAAGGCGACAAGGTGCAATCGCGCGTCATTCGCGAACGTTTGCTGCGTGAGTCCGAAGGCAACATTGCGCTTCGCGTCACCGCATCCGAAACCGAAACCGACGCCTTTGAAGTCGCGGGTCGCGGTGAATTGCAGCTTGGCATTCTCATCGAAACCATGCGCCGTGAAGGTTTTGAATTGACCGTGGGCCGTCCCCGCGTGGTCTATCAAAACGACCCAGTCACTGGTGAAAGAATGGAACCGGTCGAAGAAGTCATCATCGACGTCGATGAAGCCTATGCCGGCGTCGTCGTGCAGAAGGTCTCGGAACGCAAGGGCGAACTCCGTGACATGCGTCCGTCAGGCACAGGCCGTCAGCGTCTGGTGTTCCATGCTCCAACCCGCGGCCTCATTGGCTACCAGTCGGAACTCTTGTCCGACACCCGCGGCACCGCCATAATGAACCGACTGTTCCATTCCTACGCCCCCTATATGGGCAACATCGCCAGCCGCCACACCGGTGCGCTGATTTCCAATGGCGAAGGTGAAGCCGTGGTCTATGCCATGTTCAATCTGCAGGATCGTGGGCCCATGTTCATTGAGCCCGGCGCCAAGGTTTATGCCGGCATGATCATCGGCGAACACACGCGCGGCAATGACCTTGAGCTTAACGTACTGAAGGAGAAAAAACTCTCCAACGTACGTTCAAAGGGCGCAGAAGAAGCGCAGATTTTGACGCCGCCGATCAAGATGTCGCTGGAAAAGGCACTGGCCTACGTGGGCGAAGACGAGTTGGTGGAAATCACACCAAAGTCCATCCGCCTGCGCAAGATGATCCTCGACCCGGCCGAGCGCAAAAGATTGTCACGCCAGAAGGAAGCGGCGGCTTAATCCAGCTGTTTTGGATTCCGCCACCGGGTGATGGGCAAAGGCCCATCATGCCGGGCGGCAATTTCTTCCCGCGTAAAGCCCAGGTCGCGCAGGACAATGGGATCGAGCGACATGACGAAGCGCAAATTTGTGCGGCGGGCTCTTTCGCTTTTCCAAGCCTTGTAGTTGCTGGTGACGAAATGAGCGAAGGCGTTAATCCTTACGTCTGCCTTGCCATAGTCGACAGAGTGAGTGGTATGGGTGTTGGACAGCATCGTCATGGCATTATTCTCCGTTTGGTTTTGCGTGTGCAGCGGTTGATGGGACGGGCGGCTGTTGCGGCAGGCGCTGCCAAAGGAATTCTCCGCTGGCTTGATCAAAGATCAGCCTGACGTCGTAGCCCCTGTGGTTTTCAAATCCGCGCATCTGCTGCTCCTCATGTGTCCGTGTTGTCAATGGAACGACCTTGCAGCGTCATCCATTCGGGGTCTTGAAAGCACTGGCGAAAACTTCCGAAATCTTCCAAAATCGAATTCGGAGAACGGTAATGTCGATGGTGAGATACAGTTTCGGCGGATTTGAATTTGATATGGAGCGTAACCTGTTGCTGAAACAGGGAAGCCCCATCGCCATCGGCCAAAGGGGCTTGGCCTTGTTGTCTTGCCTGCTTGCGGCCAAAGGCAAGCCCGTTACCAAGGCTGACCTTATGGACGCGGCATGGCCATCGGAACATGTGGAGGAAAGCAATCTCACAGTGCAGATATCCACCCTGCGCAAGGTCTTGGGCCGCGCGGCGAACGGCGATGACTGAATCGCCACTGTGCAACGCAATGGCTATCAGTTTGTAAATCCGGGGCTCGAGTCGAAATCCCCATCGCTCGCCACGCCTCCTAGCATGACCTTGGCTGTGTTGCCCTTTGAAAATCTGAGCACGGACCCCCAGCAGGCATTCTTCGCAGACGGCCTGACGGAAGACCTGATCACCGATTTGTCACGCGTGCCGGGATTGCAGCTGACGTCGAAGCACTCATCCTTCGCCTTTCGAAACCGTGGCGAAGACAAGGGGGCCGTCAGCAGCCTGTTGGGTGTTCGC
>JANMEM010000144.1:0-3002 GCA_031376985.1 Hyphomicrobiales bacterium | reverse complement strand
GATCAAGGATTTGACCGACGTCAGCGGTGTTCGATCAACCCAGGGCTCGAAGATTTTTGCAGGCCGCGTTGCCCCTGATTCCGATATTCTGGTGAAACATCTGGAGCGCGAAGGCGGCGTCATCTATGCCATGTCCAACACGCCCGAATTTGGCGCGGGCGGGCAGACTTTCAATGATGTTTTCGGCATCACACGCAACCCGTGGAACACAGCGCTGACGCCTGCGGGATCGTCAGGCGGTGCAGCGGTCGCCCTGGCCACGGGCATGGCATGGCTGGCCCACGGTTCGGATTTGGGTGGCTCTCTGCGCAACCCCGCAAGCTTTTGCGGCGTGGTGGGCATGCGACCGTCGCCCGGTCGTGTGGCTGCAACAGTACATGCGAAAATCGACAGCACGTTGGGTGTTGAAGGTCCAATGGCGCGGAACGTGACGGACCTTGCGTTGCTGCTTGACGCGATGAGCGGTTTTGAACCCGGTGATCCCCTGTCACTGCCCAAAGACAAACATTCCTTCTCATCTGTGATGCAAAACCATTGGAAGCCAAAACGCGTGGCCGTGTCCCGCAATCTCGGCGTCACGCCGGTTGATCCTGAGGTGGCGGAACTGGTGATGGCGGCTGCCCGCAAACTGGAAGCCAGTGGTGTCATCGTTGAAGAAGCGCATCCTGACATGCACGAAGCCATGGACTGCTTTCAAACCCTGCGTGCCCTCGGTTTTGCCACGAGCATGCAAACGCTTCTGCGAAACCACCGGGATGAGTTGAAAGCGGACGTGGTCTGGAATATCGAGAAAGGCCTGGCCCTGACGGGCGCTGATATCGCAAAGGCCGAGGCCCAGCGCAGTGCACTGTTTCATCGCATGGACGAATTTCTCCACACCTATGATGCGCTGCTGTGTCCCGCTACCATTGTTCCGCCATTTCCGGTGGTGCAGCGCTATGTGACCCATTGCAACGGCGTTGAATTTCAAACCTATGTCGATTGGTTGCTGATTGCAGCCGTGGCCACGCTATGTGCCTGTCCCGCGATTTCAGTGCCCTGCGGCTTCACGCAATCAGGATTACCCATGGGTCTACAAATCATCACAGCCAACCGCACCGATGCAAAACTGCTGGCCGTTGCGAAGCATATCGAAGATGTGTTGGATTTGCGGAACATTACACCCATTGATCCGCGTGGTTGACGCGTTTGATACGGTCGTTGCCGAGGCCCGTCAATGCAATGTCTGCCAAGGTTTGCCGCTCGGGCCAAAACCAATTTTTCAGATGCATGCGAGCGCCCGCATTCTGCTTGTTGGCCAGGCACCGGGCCGCCTGACACATGCGAAAGGCCTACCCTTTGACGATGTGTCGGGAGACAGGTTGCGGCTCTGGATGGGAATTTCACGCGAGACGTTTTACGATCCCACTTTTATCGCCTGCCTGCCCATGGGTTTTTGTTATCCCGGGAAAGCCAAGGGAGGCGACCTGCCGCCACGCAAAGAATGTGCTCCGCGTTGGCGTCCGCGTCTTTTGCCACTGCTGCCCAACATCACATTGACGTTGTTGATCGGCCAGTTTGCACAAGTGTGGCATCACCCCGGCGACGGTCGCAATCTCACGCGGCGTGTCCGGGACTGGAACGGCGAAAACACGATTCCGTTGCCGCATCCGTCGCCACGCAATGGAATTTGGCTCAAGGCCAATCCATGGTTCGAAACAGATGTGTTGCCAATACTGCGCGACAAGGTGCAAATGACATTGCATGACCAATGACCTTTTGAAACACCTCCGCGTTCTTGAACCTCACCCGAATATCCTGGCCTTTTACGACGGTCGCGTTGAAGGCCATCACTTCATGGCGGACCACAATTGGGTCGATGATGGCGCGTTGTCCCTCGGCATTGCGTCCTATGCCATTGTCAGTGGCAAGCAGGCGCTGGTCTATGACACACACGTGTCGCTGCCTCATGCGCAATTCATCCGGGATACATTGACGGCACGGGGCGTGACTTCATTCACAGTTGTGTTAAGCCACTGGCACTTGGACCATGTGGCGGGAACCCAAGTGTTTGCCGACAGTCCGGTGATTGCCAATCGCAAGACGTTCATGCATTTGCGCGAAAACCAGACTGCCATTGAGAACGGCACGCACCATGGCCCACCGTCAATCAATCCACTGGTTTTGCCTGATCGCATGTTCGGGGGCCGCATGACCTTGACTGTAGGCAAGATCGCGGTGGAGTTGATCGAGGCCAACATCCACAGTGATGATGCGACGGTTTTATGGATTCCTGAACGCGATATTCTGTTGGCGGGCGACACCATGGAAGACACGGTGACTTACGTTGGCGAACCTGAACTGTTTGACACGCATCTGGCCGACCTCGATAAACTGGCAGCGCTTGAACCAGCCTTCATTCTGCCCAACCATGGCGACCCCGACATTATTGCGGCGGGCGGTTACGACAAGGGCCTGATCAAGGCGCAGCAACAATATATCCGCATGTTGAAGCGTTGCCGTGATGATGAAATTTTGCGAAAACAACCGTTGGAAGAATTGATTGCCGGACCCCTTTCGCGAGGCTGGGTCAATATGTTTGAACCCTACCGCGCCATTCACGCCCAAAACCTCGCACGTGTGTTGAAAGCAAAACTGCAATGAACCATGATGATGGCTGGTATGAACAGCAGTATAATCCGCGCCTGTCGGTGCCAGATGCAACAGCGATTATTGACGGTTGGCGCAAGCGCTCAATTCAGCTTCGCAGCAATCTATGGCCCATGACGGATTTCAAATATGGGTCACATCCGCGCGAGAATCTTGATCTGTTTCGCGCACCCGGTGCCAAGGCCACACTGGTGTTTATCCACGGTGGCTACTGGCGATCATTCTCCAAACTCGAAACGTCATTCATAGCAGAGCATTTCGTGGCGCGTGGTATTTCAGTGGCCTTGATCAATTATCCGCTCTGTCCCGACGTCACACTGCGCGACATTCGAAGTAGCGTCTTGCACAGCTTC
>JANMEM010000124.1:0-4538 GCA_031376985.1 Hyphomicrobiales bacterium | reverse complement strand
TTCCATCGAGCAGGACGCAGACGTTGTCATGTTTGTATACCGCGAGGAATATTATCTCTCGAAGAAAGAGCCCCACCCCGGCACACCGGAATATCTGAAATGGCAGGAAGAAGCAGCGAGAGCCCATGGCCGTGCCGAAGTCATCATCGGCAAACAACGTCACGGCCCTACAGGCATCGTTGAACTGCAATTCGAAGCCCAACTCACGAAGTTCCAGAATCTGGCGAAAGATGATTACAGTCCGGAAAGGTTTGATTGATCACGGGAATTTTCATTTTCTCACGATTTGTTGATACCTTGGTCAATTCCCAATCTGTCTGCGTAAAGTTCTCATCACACCATGAGTGTGAATGAAAACTTCGGGAGAATAGAACCATGAAACTGAAACTGATAGCGGCAGCAATTGCCGCCACCCTCATGCTTGGACAATCGCAAGCTGCCAACGTTGTTGAAACCGCTGCCTCCACAGGCAAGTTCAACACACTGATCGCCGCCGCAAAAGCCGCTGGCTTGGTGGGCGCATTGACAGGCCCAGGCCCAATCACCGTATTCGCCCCAACAGACGCAGCCTTTGCAAAACTGCCACCGGGAACTGTTGCAGAATTGTTAAAGCCAAAGAACAAGCACAAGCTGGCCGCCATCCTGAAATATCACGTGGTCGCAGGCGCAATTTACGCCAAGGACGTCCCCACCAAGGCAACCCTTGTAAAGACCTTGAAGCGTGGCGGTGATACCAAAATTCGCGCCATCCGCGCCAATGGCCGCGTCCACATCGACAACGCCCGCGTGGTGACAGCTGACATCAAAACATCAAACGGCGTCATCCACGTCATTAACAAGGTGCTGATTCCAAGTTCTTGATAGCTGATTGACCAGCACTGAAACTCCGAGTATGATTTAATCATACTCGGAGACCTGTATCAATGGAACTCGCAAAGCGCACAATTAGTCTGCCTGCAAAACACAATACCTACATCAAGCGCAAGCTTGCATCCGGTGAATACGCATCGGCAAGTGAGGTCGTACGCGAAGGTCTCCGGGCTTTGCAGGAACGCGATGAGGCGATAGAACATTGGCTAAAGACAGACGTGGCCTCAACCTACGATGAAATGCAAAAACACCCTGAGCTCGGCATTCCCATTGAGGATGCGCTCAAGATGCTGGATGCGCGTCGGAAAAAGCTGTGAAACAGCGCATCGTCATCATGACCGCCCAAGCCGTGAATGACCTCGTCACAATGTCTGACTTCATTACCGTCAAAGCTGGACTAAAAGTCGCTGACACCTACATAGAGCGGCTCAAAGCATTTTTGCGTGGTTTCGATCTTGCCTCCGAGCGCGGTACGTTGCGTAGTGATATTCGAAAAGGCTTGCGAATCATTGGGTTCGAGAGGCGAGTAACGATTGCCTTCAATGTGACCAATACATCAGTGTTCATTCTACGTATTTTCTGGGGTGGCCAAAACTGGCAAAAGCTTTTGGAAGACTGACATCTTGCCCCCTTCCCCCACATGCCCTATCCGCCAGTTACCATGACTGCAAACCTTGCCGGGGCCACTGCCACCATTGATCTTGCCGCATTAAGTGCGAACTACACCCTGCTGGCCCGCAAGGCCAGAACCGCACAAACAGCCGCCGCGATCAAAGCAGAAGCTTACGGCCTCGGTGCAAGGCCCACAGCAAAAACCCTCTGGAATGCAGGATGTCGAAGTTTCTACGTGGCGCGTCCTGAAGAAGGCGCAACACTGCGGGCCATACTGCCCCGCGCCGCCATCACAATTCTCGACGGTCTCTATGAAGGCCAAGCCGCTTTCTACCGCAAGCACAAACTTGTCCCTGCCTTGACAACCACTGGGCAACTCCGCGACTGGGCTAAAAATGGCAAGGGCGAGCCCTGTTCGCTCCATGTCGATACCGGTATCAACCGTGCCGGCCTGCAACCGCAGGACTGGCTGGCCTTCACGGGTGATGAAAAACTGCTCCGTACGCTGAACATCCGTATGCTGATGAGTCACCTCGCCTGTGGTGACGACAACACCAGCCCCATGAACCAGCAACAGTTGGACAAGTTCAAAGCCATCCATGCAGGCGTTCCCCACCTTGACGCCAGCCTGTCCAACTCCCCCGGCATATTCCTCGGCAAACAGTTTCACTTCGACGAAGTCCGACCCGGTGTTGCCCTCTACGGCGGCAACCCCACGCCCTGGCAAAAAAACCCGATGAAACCCGTCGTCACCCTGGAAGCCCGCATTTTGCAAGTTCGCGACGTGCAAGCAGGCGAAACCGTGGGTTATTCTGCCACGTGGGAAGCCAAGCGCCCCTCCCGCATCGCCATCATCGCGGCAGGCTATGCCGATGGTGTTGCACGTAAACTTTCCTCCCACCAAACCGACGGCCCCGCTCAAGTCTACGTCACTGGCCAGCGCTGCCCCATTGTCGGCCGCGTCTCCATGGACATGATGACCGTGGACGTCACAGAGGTTCCCGAGCGCAAACTCACCAAGGTCACCCACGTTGAACTGTTCGGAAAACACATCAGCGTCGACGAAGCCGCAGGCTGGGCCGGCACCATTTCCTATGAACTCCTCACCCATCTGGGCAAGCGCTATGCCCGCGTCTATAACCAAGCGGAATCATGAACCCCGTTGCATCCCTCGGCCGCGCCATTCTCGACCTCTTTGCTGAAACAGGCCGCATCGCCCTGTTCGCCAAGGACGGCCTGCTGCAAGGCCTGACGCCACGCTACTACCTCAGCCAGTTCGCCCTGCAATTCTGGCGCATCGGCTACACCTCGCTGCCTGTCGTAGCACTTACATCGTTTTTCACAGGTGGCGCACTGGCACTTCAAATCTATTTGGGCTCCTCCCGCTTCAATGCCGAAAGCCTCGTCGCCTCCATCGTGGCCTTGGGTATCACCCGGGAACTCGGTCCCGTGCTGGCGGGCCTCATGGTCTCAGGCCGCGTCGGTGCGTCGATTGCCGCTGAACTCGGTACCATGCGCGTCACAGAACAGATCGACGCCCTCGTCACCCTTTCAACCAATCCATATAAATATCTCGTCGGTCCCCGACTTCTCGCCGCAGTTGTCTCCCTGCCCTTGCTTGTGGCCATTGGTGACACCATCGGCATTTTCGGCGGCTATATGGTGGGCACCCGCTCCCTCGGATTCAACGCTGTCGCCTATCTTAAAAACACCGCTGACTTCATGACGTTCAGTGACGTGACCTCAGGGCTGATCAAGGCATCGGTCTTCGGCTTCATCATCGCACTCATGGGCTGCTATCACGGCTTCAATTCCAAGGGCGGCGCACAAGGTGTGGGCCGCGCCACCACCAATGCCGTCGTCTCCTCCGCCATCATGATTTTGGCTGCAAACTTCCTGCTCACATCGCTGTTGTTCGGGGATTGAGCATGAGCCACATCGTCCTCAAACAAGTCCGCAAACACTTCGGCAAAAAGCATGTGCTGAACGGCCTTGACCTTGAAGTGGGCAAGGGGCGCAGCCTTGTTGTCATCGGCGGTTCCGGCACTGGAAAATCCGTCATGCTGAAATGCATTTTGGGAATCCTCAAGCCAGACGACGGTGAAATCATCGTCGGTGGCGAAAACGCCGTCGGCCTCAAGGGCACTGCAAAAGACGAATACCTCGCCCGCTTCGGCATGTTGTTCCAGGGTTCTGCGCTGTTCGATTCTCTGGCTGTCTGGGAAAACGTCGCCTTCGGTTTGATTCAAGGGCGCGGCATGGCTCGCACCACCGCCAAAGACATCGCCATGGACAAACTCGCCCAAGTTGGCCTCACCGCTGATGTTGGCGCACTTTACCCGGCCGAACTCTCCGGCGGCATGCAAAAGCGCGTCGCCCTCGCAAGAGCCATCGCCGCCGACCCCGAAATCATTTTCTTCGACGAACCCACAACCGGTCTCGACCCCATCATGGCCGACGTCATCAACAACCTCATCGTCGATTGTGTAAAGCGCCTCGGTGCCACCACCATCTCCATCACCCACGACATGGCCTCAGCCCGCAAGATTGCCGACGATATCGCCATGATCTACAAAGGCCAGATCATCTGGCGCGGCGAAGCCAACAAAGTTAACTCCAGCGGCAACGCCTACGTCGATCAATTCATCCACGGCCGCGCCGAAGGCCCGATCCAGATGGACGTTTTGAAACTCTAAGGGGGCAGCGAGTCAAACTCTAACCAAACCGGAACAAAACCCCATGCTCTCTCCCGAACAAATCGCCACCTACCAAAGCCAAGGCGCCATCGTAGTCCGCAAACTTTTTTCCCCTGCCGAAATTGCCTTGCTCGAAACCGGCATCGCCAAAAACATGGCCGCCCCCAGCCCTCTCGCCATCGTCGCCAGCCGCCCCGAAGACCCCGGCTATTTCATCGAAGACTTTTGCAACTGGCAACGCATCTCCGCCTACAAGCGCTTCATTTTCGAAACCCGCGCCGCCGAAGCCGCAGGCCAGCTTATGCGCTCAACCGAAGTCCGCCTCTACCACGATCACCTGCTGGTCAAGGAACCCAAAAC
>JANMEM010000087.1:0-1661 GCA_031376985.1 Hyphomicrobiales bacterium | reverse complement strand
CGACTTTTTTGACAGGATCGGCATCAGCCCCATGATCAGCGGCAACTCCCGGTCGCCGGCGTCCTGACGGAACACCAGAGTATGATCATCCGGTGTCTCAACCGATTTTATTTTTGCATAATTGTTCTTGTAATTGGGGCGACCTTTGTCGCGCAGGGTCTCCATGGAAAAAACAACATCCGCCGCAGTAACCGGCGTACCATCTGAGAACTTCGCTTCCGGCCTGATTTTGTAGGTAAAAGTCTGTCGGTCGCCCGACACATCAATGCTTTCTGCCAGTAGGCCATAAAGTGAAAACGGTTCATCGCCGTTTCGTGCCATCAAACTCTCAAACATGTAGGTGCGAATACCGTTTGCTGCATTGCCTTTGATGATGAAGGGATTGAGCGTGTCAAACGTTCCCGTAATCGCCTGACGCAGTTGCCCACCCTGTGGCGCATCCGGATTGACATAGGGCAGGTTCTTGAAATCCGGTGGCAGGGCAGGGTCGCCCTGCATGGCAATGCCGTGTTTGGGATCAGCGTGGACCAGTGAAGCTGAAAACAACACGGCGGCTGCAAAAAGAAAAGATCGGCGAATCATGGGGTACTCCTGCGATTTGCCGATCTTATTGGGTTTATGCCTTATGCGGAATGTTACCGCATCAGGATATTCGAAAACTGCCACGGATCCTTTTTGTCCAGCTTCTCGTCAAAGAATTGCACACGCTGCGACAGCGGATTCCAGTCGGTGTAGTACCCCGCCAATTTGCCGAGATAGGGGCGCTGTACTTCGAGGCAACGCACATGGTCCATCTCGTCGGTTTCAACGATGCCGCAATTCGGGTTTTCAATTGCCCAGATCATGCCCGCCAGCACCGCTGACGTCACCTGCATGCCTGTGGCGTTTTGATAGGGAGCCAAAGCACGTGCCTCGTCAATCGAGAGCTTTGAGCCATACCAATAGGCATTTTTTTTGTGGCCATACATCAGGACACCCAACTCATCACCACCATCGGCAATTTCGTCTTCGGTCAGAACGTGCTGCTTGGTCTGGCGTTTGCCACCAGCCCCCAACAACTCATGCCACGACAATATTGCATCATTGCAGGGGTGATAGGCGTAGTTGCAAGTGGGACGATAAGTGACGGCACGACCGGACTTGACGGTGTAATAGTCCGAAATCGAAATTGCTTCATTGTGCGTCACCAGGAAGCCAAAATGTTCACCAATCGTCGGCGTCCATGTAAGAACACGCGTATCCGCACCCGGACGTTCCAGATAAATTGCAGCCTTGGAGCCATGGTTGTGGCGTCGACCCTCCGGCGGCAGTTTCTTCTCGTGACTGCCCCAACCCATTTCCGCTGGCTGTAGACCTTCAGAAACAAATCCGTCCACGGACCATGTGTTCAGGAAGGTATCAACAGGTTTTTGTTTTTTGATCCGTTGCGTGTCTCGTTCAGCAATATGAATACCCTTGACGCCAACCTTCTGCATCAACTTGGCCCAACCATCACGCGACGTCGGCACGACATGCTTTATTTTCATGTCGGTGGCGAGATTGAGCAAAGCATCCTTTACAAACCAGCTCACCATGCCGGGGTTCGCACCACAGCACGACACAGCCGTTGGACCCTTGCCCAATTCGGTCTTTAGCTTCAGCAAAAACTCACGCATGGCGTA
>JANMEM010000067.1:0-7416 GCA_031376985.1 Hyphomicrobiales bacterium | reverse complement strand
GATTTGAATGCTGCGGCTGCGGCAAACAACAGGGCCGTCAACCGCGATGCCGGAAGGTTCACCAGATCATCCAGTTTTGCCGCACAGAACCCGAAGAAAAAATGCCGTTCCGATTTGTGTCCTATCATGGAGTCTGCGGTGTTGATGGCCTTATAGGCCACGAGTCCCGGCAGGCCGAGGAGTGCGTACCACAGCACCGGCGCCACGATGCCGTCTGCGGTGTTTTCGGCGAGGCTTTCAAGCGCAGCTTTGGCGATGCCGGATTCGTCGAGAGCCTTGGTGTCGCGGCCAACGATTTTCGCAACAGATGTGCGAGCTGCGATGAGGGATGATGACAAGGCATTGCTTACATCCTGCACATGGTCACGCATGGACTTCTGGGCGATGAAGGCGGTGGCGATGAGTGCATTGATCAGCCAACCGCCAGGGATGCCGTTCAACAGGTCTTGCAGCATGCAGGCAGGGAAGGCTGTTACCGCGAGAAGCAGAATGACAGCCGCGGCCCCACGCAACAGGCCTTCGAGTTCATCATCTGGCTTGGTGTTCAGCGATTGGTCGAGCCACGATATGAACGCACCCATCCATTGCACCGGGTGGCCGATGACGCGGAATAGTGCATCGGGATAACCGAAATAGCGCTCGATCAGACAGGCAAGTGTAGCTTGGGGAAAGTAGAGCATGGGGCTAACACCCCCTCCCGGCTTCGCCGTACTCCCCCAGCTTCGCTGAGGGAGAAAGTGTTTGTTTTTCTCCCTCGACGAAGTCGGGGGAGTAGCCCGAAGGGGGGAGGGGGTGGTCCGTCATGATGCGATCTCCAAAATCATGTCCACGTCCAAATGCGCCTCTAAATGTTCGGCCAGTCCGTCGAGGGTATGCTCAACAAGAGCCTCATAGGCCAAATCACTTCCGCCATGTCCTAGTGCTTGTAAGAATGCCTTTCGGAAGCCATCGGCGCTGAAGCAGCCGTGCAGATAGGTGCCTATGATGTTTCCACTTGTCGCACCTTCCGGGCCATTGGCGGTTCGGGCGAAGGGATTTTCACAATCTTGCCCTGCGGTCTGGCCGAGGTGGATTTCGTAAGCTGAAATCTCTTCGCCTGACGCTGCATGGGTTGCCATAGTTGGTGTGACTGTTTTGTCTGCCGTCAGTGTGGTCTCGACATTGAGCAAGCCCAGTCCATTTACGCTGGTTGCTGTGCCTTCAAGCCCCAATGGATCATGGATCATGTTACCCAGCATTTGATAACCGCCACACAGGCCCAAAACCGCGCCGCTTCGCCGGACATGGGCCGCGATGTCGATGTCCCAGCCGTTGGCGCGAAGGGCCGCCAGATCTGCCATGGTGGATTTGGAACCGGGAATGATCACCAGGTTACAATCGCCGGGCAGGGCGCTGCCTGCATTCAGGAATTGGACAGACACGCCGGGCTCCAGCCGTAAGGGATCAAGATCGTCGAAATTCGCAATGCGAAGCAGGCGAAGAACGCATATTTTGATCGCACCACCTTGTGTGGACAGCCCTTCTTCCAATGCCACGGCATCTTCTGCCGGAAGCCGGTGCGCGTTGGCGAAGTGCGGAACAACGCCGAGACTATGCCAGCCTGTGCGATGTTGAATGTCCGCCAAGCCTTCAGAAAACAGTGCAGGATCACCATGGAACTTGTTGATCAGAAATGCTTTAATCCGTGAATTATCTTGACCGTTCAAAACTGCGTGGGTACCGACAAGTGATGCAATGACGCCACCCCGGTGAATGTCGCCAATCAGCACCACTGGAATGTTCGCGGCCTCTGCAAAGCCCATATTGGCCAGGTCGCCCTTCCGCAGGTTCGTTTCAGCCGGGCTTCCGGCCCCTTCAACGAGAATGATGTCATGGTCGGCGGACAGTTTTTGAAAGCTGTCGAGAACGGCAGGCATGAACTGTTCGCGTGACTTGAAAAAATCCCGCGCGGACATGGTAGCGGCCCGCTGGCCTTGGACAATAACCTGCGCACCGCGCTCTGACTCCGGCTTGAGCAAAACCGGGTTCATATGGATTGTGGCAGCTACCCGTGCCGCCCGCGCTTGTAGTGCCTGCGCCCGGCCGATTTCACCACCTTCAACGGCTGCGGCGTTGTTTGACATGTTTTGCGGTTTGAAAGGTGCCACCTTCAGTCCGCGATTGGCCAGCAAGCGGCACAGACCCGCCACGATGAGGGATTTGCCCACATCAGACCCCGTGCCCATGAACATGATGGCTTTGGCAGTCATGGGGCGACGCTGATGATATGGGCAAAGGAGCCCATGACATTACCGCGGCGCAAACCCATGGCAGGCAGGATGGTGCCATTGGCTGTTGCGGCTTCAAACAAACGGTCGCCCCCACCTTCGCTGACGATTGACGCGTAGTGGAATTCATGACCACGTAATTTTGCAGGGAATGGGCCGCCCAAACTTGTGAGCTGCCGATAGCCGAGATGCAGTTTCCGTTGGGCGAAGCTGGTTTCCAGCGGCAACAGCCCAGCCATGGCGTGGCGATGTCCTTGTGCGTCGACAAGGCCGTCACCCAAGGTCATATAGCCCCCGCACTCACCGTAAATCAGTCCGTCAAAGTGCCTCACACCGTCGAGAAAGGTGGAATTGACTGCCAGTTTTCCTGCATGGAGTTCTGGATAACCACCAGGCAGGAAAATGGCATCTGCTTTTGCAGGTGTTTCATTGTTCAGAGGTGAGAAGAACCGCAAGTCGGCTCCTGCTTTGCGCCAACCATCAAGCAGATGGGGATAGGCAAAGGCGAAGGCTTCATCCCGTGCGACAGCGATGCTTTGCCCGAGGGGGGGCAGCAGAGTGTTGGTCTTTGCGGTTTGATTCGTGATTGAGGTGGCAATTGCGATTAGCTTGTCAAGCGATGTTTCACGTGCGACTCCTGCCGCAGCAGTTTCAAGAAAGGCTTCAAGCCCTTGATTTTCAAATGCTTGTACCAATCCCAGATGGCGAGATGGCATGTGGAATGAGTCGTTCTGCCGCAGTTGGCCGACAACCGGAATTCCGCCTTGCAACAACGCCGCGTGAAGAACTGCCGCGTGACGGTCACTTTTGACACGGTTGAGGAACACGCCCATAATCCGCACATCCCGGCGGTAATGGATGAAGCCATATACAAGTGCAGCAATTGACTGGGCCTGATGTGCGCAATCGATGACCAATAAGACAGGAATGTTCAAATCCGCTGCCAAGTCCGCCGTGGAGCCTTTGGCCCCTTCAGGTCCGTCGAACAGCCCCATGACACCTTCAACGATAGTGATGTCTGCATCATTTTGCAGAAGCGAAGCGCAAGCTGCCGTGCCCATAGCCCAAGGATCGAGATTGATACATGGGTGGCCCGACGCGGCACTATGAAATTGCGGGTCGATGTAGTCAGGGCCAACTTTGGCAGATGCAACGCGGCAGCCAGCATTCCGCAATGCGCGGATGAGGCCAAGCGTGACCAAGGTTTTGCCGCTGCCCGATTGCGGTGCAGCAACAACCAGCGCTCTAGCCAATCTTGTTCTCCCGAAGTGCCGGGCCATACCAATCCAAAAGCGAACGCCAGTCGGAAGCATGACCTACAACGATGATAGCAGGGGTGGGGGGATTGTTGGCAGCAACGAAGCTTCCTGCCTCTGCGAGAGAGGTGATGGCGACCTGTTGGTGCGGAAGGGAGGCATTAGAAACGATGGCCACGGGGTCATCAGACTTGCGTCCCGCTTCAATCAAAGTCTTTGCTATTTCACCCAAGTTTTTGACACCCATATACATTACGATGACCGGTGCTGCCGTAGCGATGGCGGCCCAGTTGACATTGGCTGGCATTTTTCCGGTGGCATCGTGTCCGGTTAAAAAAATCACGGCGTGGTTGGTGTCGCGGTGGGTAGCTGGGATTCCAGCATAGGCAAGGCCGCCAATACCGGAGCTGATTCCCGGCACAATGCGGAATGATATTCCAGCCTTTGCAAGGTTCTGACTTTCCTCGCCGCCACGGCCAAACATGAACGGGTCGCCGCCCTTGAGGCGCAATACGCGTTTTCCCTGTCGGGCCAATTCGATCAGACGAATGGTGATGTCAGTTTGGACTGGCGATGGTTTGCCACCGCGCTTCCCCGCATATTCCAACTCGGCACCAACGCGCACCCAGCGTAGAATGTCAGGATTCACCAGCGCGTCATAGACAACCACATCGCAATTTTGCATGGCGTGATAGCAGAGCAGCGACATGAGACCGGGCGCACCGGGGCCGGCACCGACCAGCCAAACCCAGCCTGGCTCGAATATTGGAAAGTCTTCCGCATCAAGTCTGGCAAAGCCAGTCGCGTCCTGTCCCCAGGCGGCAGCTGTTTTTGTTGGAGTCACAGTCATTTGCTCCTTATAGCTGGATGTCATGCGTTTGGAAAAGCCAGAACAGGCATTGCGCCGTGGGTGGACGACGGGGGCCTGTGCGACAGCGGCGACCAAGGCGGCGCTGACAGCGCTGGTGACCGGACGATTCCCAGACCCTGTGGAAGTCACTTTGCCCAAGGGGCAGGTGGTGGCTTTTGCCTTGGCATTCGAAGACAAAGGTGATGGTTGGGCGCGGGTTGGCATTGTCAAAGATGCAGGCGATGACCCTGACGTGACGCATGGTGCGACAATTGTTGCAACGGTCCGGCTGCGTTCCGCTGGCGTGATTTTCAAAGCAGGTGAAGGTGTCGGCATGGTTACAAAGCCGGGCTTACCAATCGCTGTTGGAGAGCCAGCGATCAACCCGGTCCCCCGGCAGATGATGGAAGCGGTTGTCGCCGTATTCGGCATTGGAGCAGAGATTGAAATTTCTGTTCCCGGCGGTGCGGCGCTGGCGGAGAAAACCTGGAACGGGAGATTGGGAATTGTCGGCGGACTTTCCATCTTGGGCACCACCGGCATCGTCAATCCGTTTTCCTGTGCGGCATGGATTGCATCCATTCATCGCGGCATAGATGTGGCGCGGGCTTCGGGGATTGAGCACGTTGCAGGGTGTACGGGGTCGACCTCGGAAGATGCCGTGCGGGCACATTATGGATTACCACTGGAGGGCATGTTGGACATGGGGGATTTTGCGGGTGGCTTGCTCAAATATCTGCGCGTCAACCCGGTGCCACGCGTTACCATCGGTGGCGGCTTTGGCAAAATGGTGAAGCTGGCACAAGGTGCAATGGATTTGCATTCTGGTCGGTCACAGGTTGATTTCGCGTGGCTGGCGGACAGGGTTTCACCTGAACTGCGCGAGAAAGTCTTGTCGGCAAATACGGCTTTAGAAGTATTGGAATTCGCAGGTGCGGGATTGTCACAGCGTGTGGCGGAAGAGGCGCTGGTGCATGTGAGGGCGTTGTTGAAGAAGGCGAGTGTTGCCGACGTGATGGTGGTTGATCGTGCAGGAAATATCATTGGGCATGCGACCTAGTTTGTCCATGCCATGACCCCCAAACGGATACTCATCCTTGGTGGCACTGCCGAAGCGCGGGCGATTGCGGCGCGTCTGGTCGATGGTGGACATGACGTTACAACTTCGCTTGCGGGAGTCACCACATCGCCAATTGTGCCCGAAGGCAAGCTGCGGGTTGGTGGTTTTGGCGGCGCGGCGGGGCTTGTTGAATATCTGGTTTCAGAACATATTGAGCTGTTGATAGATGCCACGCATCCATTTGCCGCACAAATGTCTGGTCATGCTTTCGAAGCAGCGCGAATGGCTGGATGCAGGCTGTCGCGATTTGCCCGTGAGGCGTGGATAGCACAAACTGGCGACAACTGGATTGCCGTTGACTCGCTTGCAGAGGCCGCCGCTGCCTTGCCGCGCAACGCTATTGTCTTGATCACATCCGGTCGCAAGGGGCTGGACGGATTTATCGCGCGTGAAGATCTCAGCGGAATCATACGCACTGTAGAGCCGATTGCAGAAACTCTGGCTTCTCAATGGCGTGTCATTCTTGATCGGCCGCCACAAAGTCTCGACGCTGAAATAGCTCTGATGGTTGAAAATCATATTACGCATCTTGTCACCAAGAACTCAGGTGGTGATCGCACCCGCGTAAAGTTGGATGCGGCGCGTGCGCTGCGCCTGCCAGTTGTTATGGTCTCGCGTCCGTTCAAGCCGGATAGCGAGACTTTCCGTGATGTGGATGATCTCGCAAAGCGACTTGGCACTTCGTGAAGCAGCCGTTATGGTCCGGCACCTTTTAATGGACAACGGATTCGCCATGCGCAAACTGCTCGCTTTGACTGCCTCATTGTTTGCGCTCTCAATTGGCGTTCACGCTTCAACTCTGGAAGATGTGAAAGCGCGGGGCACGTTGAACTGCGGTGTCAACGCAGGGCTTCTGGGGTTTGCTGAAAAGGGCAGCGATGGCACTTGGGCCGGCATAGACGTTGACTATTGCAAGGCACTCGCTGCCGCCACTTTGGGGGACGCAAGCAAGGTGACTTACGTGCCGCTGTCGGCGCAGGAGCGTTTTGAGAAATTGAAAACGGGGGCCGTTGATGTGCTATCCCGCAATACGACGTGGACGATGGAGCGCGAAACTAAATATCCGTTCCGCTTTGTTGGTGTGCTGTATCATGACGGGCAAGGCTTTCTGGTCAAGAAGCTGTCCGGCGTTGTTTCGGTTTTCAATATGAGCCAGGCTGCAATCTGTTTTGTCAGCGGCACCACCACGCAAGCCAATGTGGAGGATTTTTTCAAGGAACGTGAAATGGCCTACGTGGCCAAGGTTTTCGATAAACCTGACGCGGCCATTGCGGCGTTTGATGCCAATGAATGTGATGCCTATACCGCCGACCAGTCACAGCTTTATGCCATCCGCCTGAAACTGGCGAAACCCGAAGACAATATCGTGCTGCCGGAAGTGATTTCAAAGGAACCGCTGGGGCCGGCCGTGCGCGTGGGTGATGAGCAATGGTTCAACATTGCCCGCTGGACGTTGTTCGCATTGATTGATGCAGAAGAGATGGAATTGCGTGGCCCCAATGTGGCCGAAGCCAAAGCCACGTCCAAGAAAGCTGCAGTGCGCCGCTTGCTGGGGCTGGAGGGCACGTTCGGTGTTGACTTGGGGTTGGATGCCGATTGGGCCACCCGTGTCATTTCCGCCGTTGGCAATTACGGCGAAATATTTGATCGCAATCTGGGTGCTGCGTCCAAATTGCAAATCGAGCGTGGTCTGAACAACCAGTGGGACAAGGGCGGCGTGTTGTATGCGCCGCCTGTGAGGTAATAATTATACAGTTGTATAATTATACTATCTGTACTATATCTACGGCATGAACAAACCGGTCTTCATTCGCAAAGTCGGCAATTCGCTGACTTTGACCGTTTCTGACATCGCCAAGGAACTCGGCCTTGGTGAGGGTGATCCTGTTTATGTTGTGCGCACGCCAAACGGTTTTGAGGTGA
>JANMEM010000007.1:0-2738 GCA_031376985.1 Hyphomicrobiales bacterium | reverse complement strand
CTGATGTTTGGGCTTTTCAGCTCCGTGGCCATGGCAGCTGATGTTGACTACAAAAGCATGGCTGCGGTGTCTGCCATCAATGGAAAAATTGAAATCGGCGGCGGTATTGCTGACTACAGCGGTGCTTCGAGCGATGAAGTGTTTTATGGCGCAGGCTCCATTTCACTGCCGCTGGGTGATATGTTTGGCTTGCAGGCCGACTTCGCCGTGAAGGATACTTTCAATGATACGGCGGTGGGTGGCAATGTTCACTTGTTTACGCGTGATCCAAATTCCTATTTGTTGGGCGTAATTGCCGGTTACGGTGACGCCGGAAAATCCGATGCTGCCTGGGCCGGGGGCGAGGCCGAGGTGTACCTTGACAACATTTCGATTGAGGCTTCCGCCGGATATTTGAATGTGAACCCCAACAACGGCAGCAACAAAGACAAGTTCTTTGCCTTTGGCGATGTGGCTTTCTACCCTGTTGAGAATTTCCGCCTTGCACTTGGTGCATCCAGCGTTGCCGGTTTTGAAAGTGGCCACGCCACTGCTGAGTACATGCTTGATGCCATGCCAGTGTCCTTCAAGCTGAAGGGTGAAGTGGGCGAAGACAAATTTGCGGCTGTGACGGCAGGTGTGTCGTTCTATTTCGGTGGCGACAATTCATCAAAGACCCTGATGCGCCGCCATCGTGAAGATGACCCGCGCAACAAAGTGCTGGATATTTTTGGTGCGGGTGCGGCCGCATTTGGTGGTGGAACGTTGGCGACGACGACTACACCGACTCCTGACCCATGTGATGTCGAATTTCCTGATCCGGAAGTCTGTGGATTTCCAGGATAAATTATCTTGGTTTCAAAAGGAATTGAGAGAGCCGCGTGAGCGGCTCTTTTCGTTTCAAGAGGTTGCATAAACGTATTTCAGGAATTTGCCGGAGCGCGTCAGGGGTAAAGCATCTATGGCCTCGAAGTGAATGTCGAAATCATCTGCAAGAGCCAGCTTGAGTTTGGATGCAAATGCTTCTTCAACATCGCGATTGCGAGGTCCGGCTGCTTTGTATTTTACTAAAATAGTCTTTTTGTCAGTCTGCCAAAATTGCCAGAAAGCTGCGCCGAGCTGTTCACGCATGGAGTCAGGAATCTGCGGTGCAAATTTTTGACCGTTCAGCTTGCGGAAGAGATGATAAACCCGCCCATCAAGTTTTTGCAGTGTGGGCAATTTTGAACCGCATACACAGGACTTTGCCCAAGTCGCCATATCGCCCTGATCATAGCGAATGAAGGGTTGGGCGGCATTGAAAAAATTAGTGACAATAATCCTTCCTGAAACGCCCGGCGGGCACGGCTGATTCTCGTGATCAAGTATTTCCACATGAACAAGTTCCGGGTTTACGTGGTAATTTCTGCAATGCGTGCACATGTGCGCAATGCGACCGGCTTCCTTTGAACTATATAGCCCGAGCATTTTAGTTCCGAACGCGGCTTTAATGCTTGCGTCGAACTGGGGATCCAATTCCACGCCATGAGAAACGATGCTGTTCAACGGAAAATGTTGTGCGCTCTCACCCATTGTTTCGGCAGCGGCCATGACAATATTTCCCTGGGTGCTGAGATGCCGCGCTTCAACCCTCGCCAAATGTTCAAGCCGCGCTTCCAAGGCTATTTCAGTATTTGCGACGTAACCGTTTCCAAGTTTGCTTTTGGCAGATACTGATGGTCCCCAAGGTCCATAGCTGTGCATTGAACCACGCAACTCGTCACGCTCTTTATACTTGTGCCAAAAGACGAGATTTTCTGACCAATCGAAACCCCAGCCTGCGTGGGCCCGCCAGTCCACTGCCTTGCAAACGTCTGACAATAACTTTGAATAGGTGACGTAAATGGGAAGGCCCGTTGAACCTGAGGTCGATGCGACCTGGGTGCTTCCGTGACCAGCGGGCAGGGTAGAAGACTGCAACGCTGCAAAATTTTCAGCTACGTCCTCGCGAGTCAGTATGGGTATGTCTTGCCATTGACCCCAGTCGATTGAGCCGTTGCTCCGAAACAGGCAATTCAGGCGCTTTTGATAAAATGGAACTGTAGCCCGGGCATGGCGAAGCAATTGTTCAAGTTGGGAGTTCTGAAATGCCAGCATTTGATCTTGCGACCAGTGCTGGCTTTCCATCAACATTTCAAAGATCGTGGTCTGTGTTACTTGACCAGCGTCATTCATTTCCAGCTGAATACACCCAAGTTATCATGCCTTTGGTTTTGTAACCATGCCATAGATGGCCAGAACGATGATTGCGCCGATGATTGATGCGATCCAGCCTGCGCCTTCGCCGTCCTTGTACCAGCCCAAGGCCTGGCCGCCGTAGCTTGCAAGCATGGAACCGACGATGCCCAGAATGGCGGTCAAGATGAAGCCCGATGGCTCATTCTTGCCAGGCATGATGAACTTGGCAATAACGCCAATTACAATGCCAAATATGATTGTGCTGATAATACCCATAGTCTGCTCCTCGAAGTTAAACTGCGTTGATACAATACCACAACGCCATCGCTGCGCAATTGATCCATCTTGTATTCTGATGCATGATCATTATCTACGTCGACATCTGAAACACTGGAGATCATCATGGCCAAAACTCATTCCTCAATGCCTTCACTCGCTGCGCTGCTTGGATTGGTGGCTGTTGCGGGCTATCAAAACCGTGACAAGATTGGCGATTTTGTCAAGGGACTCACAGACAAGTCCGGCGCTGCCACTGCTGAGAA
>JANMEM010000354.1:0-2515 GCA_031376985.1 Hyphomicrobiales bacterium | reverse complement strand
CGACCGTTCGGGCGTTGTGATCGAACCAATGTTGACGGAGCAGTGGTATGTAAATGCTGCCGAACTCGCGAAACCTGCGATTGCTGCCGTTGAAACAGGTGACACCAAATTTGTGCCCGCAAATTGGGACAAGACTTATTTTGAATGGATGCGCAACATTCAGCCTTGGTGCATTTCGCGCCAGCTGTGGTGGGGCCATCAGATTCCGGCGTGGTACGGGCCGGATGGAAAATTCTTCGTGGCGGAAACCGAACAGGGCGCACGTGCTCAGTCCACCGCTCATTATGGCAAGGCTGTCGAAATCACCCGTGATGAAGACGTGCTCGACACCTGGTTCTCTTCTGCACTCTGGCCGTTCTCTACTCTCGGCTGGCCGGATGAAACGCCCGAACTGAAACGCCATTACAAGACCGATGTGCTGGTTACGGGCTTTGACATCATCTTCTTCTGGGTGGCCCGCATGATGATGATGGGCACGCACTTCATGCAGGAGGTGCCATTCCACACAGTCTATATCCACGCGCTGGTGCGCGATGAGAAGGGCCAGAAAATGTCGAAGTCGAAAGGCAACGTCATGGACCCGCTTGAAATCGTCGACGAATTCGGGGCCGATGCGTTGCGCTTTACGCTGGCTGCCATGGCGGCACAGGGACGCGACATCAAACTGTCGAAAACCCGCGTGGAAGGCTATCGCAATTTCGCCACCAAACTCTGGAACGCTACACGTTTTGCCGAAATGAATGGCGTGGCGCGGGACGAAAATTACGATCCGCTGGCGGCCCGCGTGCAAGTCAATCGCTGGATTGCCGGGGAAACTGCCCGTGCGCGTGACGCGGTGACCAAAGCCATTGAAGAGTATAAATTCAACGAAGCCGCTTCAACGCTGTATCAATTCGCGTGGGGCGTTTTCTGCGACTGGTATGTGGAGTTGATCAAGCCGATTTTGACCGGCGAAGACGAAACCGCAAAAGCCGAAACCCGCGCCACGGCGGCCTGGGTGCTGGACCAGATATTCACATTGTTGCATCCCTTCATGCCTTTCATCACCGAAGAACTTTGGCAGAAGACGGCGACGCGCGATGTGTGGCTGATCGAGGCGGAGTGGCCGTCCTACAAAGGCTTGGGCGATGCTGTTGCCGATGCGGAGATGAACTGGGTGATCCGACTGATTTCAGAAATCCGTTCCGTCCGCGCTGAAATGAACGTCAACGCAGGGGCCAAAATCCCGTGCATGCTGGTGGGGGCCTCACAAGAGTCTCGCCGCCGCGCCAATGCATGGGAAGCCGAGATAATGCGACTGGCGCGCCTGTCGTCGCTGACGTTTGAAGATGAAGTGCCGAAGTCATCAGCGCAGATCGCACTGGACGAAGTAACAGTCGCATTGCCGCTTGAAGGCATGATCGACTTTGCGGCAGAACGGGCGCGGCTGAACAAGGAACTGGAAAAGATTGCGAAGGATATGGGAGGGATTGACGGAAGGCTGAACAATCCGGCATTTGTGGCAAAAGCGCCGCAAGAGGTGCTGGATGAATCACGTGAGTTGAAGGCGGAACTGGAGGCGCGGAAGGCGAAGGTGGGTGAGGCGCTGAGGCGGTTGGGTTAGACTGAGTTTATGGACACACCCCCTCCCGGCTTCGCCGTACTCCCCCAGCTTCGCTGAGGGAGAAAAGTGTTGGTTTTCTCCCTTGGCGCGAAGCGACGGGGGAGTACCCCGAAGGGGGGGAGGGGGTGTGTCAGCGGGCTCGACTCTCCAAAACTTGCAGCAGCCCGTCCAGTACGCCATCGAGGTTGTTATAGATATCGATGTTCCAGGCCCGAAACACCAGATATCCCCCAGTTTCCAGAAATTCAGCTCGTCGCTTGTCGGCTATGACTTCATGCCCGTCACCGTGAGTGACTCCGTCAACCTCTACAATCAGCTTTTTCTCCCGACAGAGAAAATCCACGATATAGGGCCCAAGTTCGACTTGGCGATTGAATCGATAGCCGGACAAGGCCCGGCCTTTCAACGCTGACCATAATTTCCGTTCCGCCCCCGTCATGTTTTTCCGCATGGTTCTTGCATGGTCGCGTTGGATATCGATGTGCATGACATCCTCCTGTTTTCGATAAGACGTTTCAGGATCAGAAATCCGTCGCGTGGACACACTCCCTCCCGGCTTCGCCGTACTCCCCCAGCTTCGCTGAGGGAGAAAGCGTTGTTTTGAGAGCTTTGGTTGCTTTATAGTTCTTCCATGCACTGCTTTCTCGCCGATAAGATCTTAACGCCCATCGGCGATATGACTCTCGTTGCACGGGATGGCGTCGTCTTGTTTCTCGAATTTAACGACGTTAAGGCTCGCATTGCGCAACAGTTGAAGCTGCGTTTCGGCCAAGCGGAATTGCAGCCTGCGACGAACCCGTTTGGTCTTTCCGACATCTTGCGTGATTATTTCGCTGGTCACATTTCCGTGATCGACATGCTGCTTACCGATGGTGGTGGCACTGCGTTTGAACAACAGGTCTGGACAGAATT
>JANMEM010000573.1:0-2836 GCA_031376985.1 Hyphomicrobiales bacterium | reverse complement strand
CATGGCATCTAGCGAAGCAATATCAGCCTTGGCGAATTTCCGTTCGGTACATTGCAGAACCTCCACAACGCGCCCCAGCAAAACTTCTGCTTCTGCAACTGTATCAGCTGCAACTGCGAGTCCATGATTCTGCAATATCATGACATCTGAACCGGGCTTCAAATGGCCCCGTATCGCGCGTGACAATTGCAATCCGGGACGCGCATAGGGAATGAACGACCAGTTGAACACAGACAAGCGCTGGGTCAGAAGTTCTTCCGCGTTCTCTTGAATGGCAAATGCAATGGTGTTGACGCAATGCACATGTACAACAATGTTCTGCGGCATCAATCCGTGTACGGAGGTTTCAATTGACGGTCGCAATCCCAACGCGTTCAAGTCCTGCCGCACGAAAGGCAGGCAGCTTTCACAATCGGGACTGTCCTCGGCCAAAGCCTTGGCCAAGGCCGCCAAATCCAGCGGTACAAAAATATCTTTCTTCAACGCATCCATAAGCCACGTGCCCGAGGCCTTGATCCACATCACACCATCTTGCTTGATGGACGTATTTCCGCCCGCAGCCTGCACCAAAAGTGGATCACTGCCGACGCGGGCTGATAGCACCCGCAAGGCGTCAAATTCAGGGGTCATGCCAGCAATTTCCTCACGGCATTCTTCCAACCTTCGTATTTTGCCTCGCGCAACTGCGCCTTCATTTTGGGACTGAACCGCTTGTCCCGCTTCCATGACGCCGCAAATTTGTCAGGCGGTGGCAGAAGTCCAGCCTGTAGTCCCGCAAGATAAGCGGCACCGACAGCTGTGGTTTCCAACACTTTGGGGCGGTCCACGGGTGCGCTCAAAATATCGGCCAGACATTGCATGGTCCAATCTGACGACGTCATTCCACCATCCACCCGCAACACTGTATCGCCGGAACTGCCCCAGTCTTTCTTCATGGCCTCCAGCAGATCACGGGTTTGATAGCAAACTGCTTCAAGCGCTGCCTTGGCAATTTCCTTGTTGGTGGTCCCGCGGGTCAGGCCAAACAATGCGCCACGCGCTTCGGCATTCCAATATGGCGCACCCAAACCCACAAATGCTGGAACCAGATAGATCTGCTGTTTGTCATCGGCAGACTTCGCCAGCACTCCGGTCTCTGAGGCATTTTTCACCAGCTTCAAGCCATCACGCAACCACTGCACCGTGGCACCTGCCATGAATATCGCTCCCTCCAGTGCGTAGGTGCGCTTTCCGTTCAACTGATAGGCCACTGTGGTGAGCAACCGGTTGTGCGAGGTTACGGCCCTGTCGCCGGTATTGAGCAAGGCAAAGCACCCCGTGCCATAGGTCGATTTCATCATGCCCGGCTTGAAACAGGCTTGCCCGATGGTGGCCGCCTGTTGGTCACCGGCAACACCACCGATGGGAATGGCCGCGCCCAAAAGTTTTTTGTCGGTCAAGCCATAATCTGCTGCGCAGTCTTTGACTTCCGGCAACATTGATGCCGGAATGTTCAGTATGCGGAGTAATTCCGCGTCCCATTCACCACTGTGAATGTTGTAAAGCAATGTACGCGATGCGTTGGTGGCATCGGTTGCATGAACTTTACCTCCCGTAAGTCGCCAGATCAGGAATGAGTCGATCGTGCCAAAGGCCAACTCGCCGCGTTCAGCCTTAAGCCTCGCGCCCCTTACATTGTCCAAAACCCAGGCCAGTTTCGTTCCGGAAAAATAAGGGTCGAGCAACAGCCCGGTCTTTTTTGTAAATATTGCTTCATGCCCTGCGGCCTTCAATGCGGCACAGGCTTCCGAAGTCCGACGGTCCTGCCAGACGATTGCCTTGTGAATGGTTTTTCCGGTTTTCCTGTCCCACACAACAACAGTTTCCCGCTGGTTGGTGATGCCGATTGAGACGATGGCCTCTGGTTTTATTTTGGCTTTGGCAAGTGCAGATTTGCAGGTCAGCAGCACTGACTTCCAGATTTCTTCAGCATCATGTTCAACCCAACCGGAGTTAGGGAAATATTGTTTGAACTCCTTTTGACCAGAGCCCTTGGGTGTGAGCTTCTTGTCGAACACAATCGCACGTGTAGAAGTGGTACCCTGGTCGATTGCGAGAATGTGGGTGGACATGATCAGCCCTTCTTTGCTGCTTTTTTTCGCTGCGGCGGGAGATCGCTTTGTACCGCACCCTCCATGTAAGCGCGGAGCGCATCCTGTTCCTCCTGCTTCATATGCAGCCCGAGTTTTGAACGTCGCCACAGCAAATCATCTGCCGTCACCACCCATTCATTGCTCCTGAGATGTGCGATTTCCTTTTCTGTCACGGGACCAAAGGTTTGACCAAGATCAGTGGCAAAACGGGCTTCACCCAGAATTGTTTCAACGTCCGTTCCATAGGCCCGGAACAGCCTGCGCACATTTTGCGGCTTCAGGAACGAATATTTCTTTTGCAACTCCGCAATTTTGGCCTCGACTGCATCATGGGCAATTGCCCCACCCGGCAATGTGGAGTGCGCGGTCCACTTGCCCTTCATGGCCGGGAAGAAAGGCTTGATCTCGTCCATCACAGACTCAGCCAGTTTGCGCGCCGTCGTAATTTTCCCGCCAAACACCGAAAGAAGCGGTGCTTGTCCTTCGGGACGATCAAGTTTCAACACATAATCACGGGTTGCTTCCTGCGCTTTTGTCGCCCCGTCATCGTAAAGCGGGCGAATGCCCGAATAGGCCCAACGCACGTTTGCCCGCGTAACAGGTTTTTTGAAATATTCGCTGACAGCATTCAGCATATAGTCTTTTTCAGCATCGCTGCATTCCGGCTTCCCGGGATCACCCTGGTGGTCTTCATCCGTTGTGCC
>JANMEM010000564.1:0-2180 GCA_031376985.1 Hyphomicrobiales bacterium | reverse complement strand
ATGGTGTTCGTACCAGACAAGCAAGGCGATATCTTATTTTGAACTGAAACCGAGCAACGTTTTTGTTTTATGTGACGCGATGCGGTTCCACAGGGCCGACGTGACGCCGATGTAAATTGTGCCGTTACGCATGTTCGCAATGATATAGACTGCCGGGAGTTTTTCGTAGCGCATAATTACTGCTACATTGATTAGACCAACAAAGCCCGTCATTCCCGCGTACGCGGGAATCCAGACTTTCCACAAAGTCGCTGGTTGAAAGTCTGGATTCCCACTTTCGTGGGAATTACGGCTGAATGAGACAGGAACCTATCCCCCAAACCTCTCGTCGATCTTCCTCTTCAACCCATCACGCACATCACGTTATGAATGCTTATCCTCTTAACTCTCCATTAATTCCGTCTCTTTCCCGATTATCAACAGTTTGCCCATAAAATTCGCATTTGGACCGGTTATTTCACCGACGATCCGTTGAATCGCAAGGCACAGAAAGTGGGACGTTTTTGGCATAATCAGAATGGTAATATTGCTGTAATGACAGCGCTTTCCCTTTCGGCAATCGTTGGGGTTTCGGGTGTTGCAATTCTCACAGGCCAGGAGAATTGGGCACAAACCCAGCTGCAGGCCAGCATTGACAGTGCTGCACTCGCGGGTACGGCTTTGCCAGATACTGCAACTGAAGATGCGCGAATTGCCATTGCAACCAAGACATTTCAGCTAAATATTGAAAAATCTGGTCTCGCCGGAAATCCAAATTTTGCTTTCACATCGTCACCTGATTTCTTGGTCAATAAAACTGAAGTAAAAGGTTCGGCAGAAGGTAAAGTTAAAAACAGCTTTGGGGCAATCATTGGTTTGGGCACGTTGCCGGTTGTGGCAACATCGGTGGCACGAAAAATTGAGTCTGACAGCTTATGCGTGCTGGCTCTCAACCATAGGGACGCCTCCAGCATAGAAGCCTATGGCAGCGCACAGTTCAACGCCCGCGACTGTGCCGTGCAAGCCAACTCAAACAGCGGCAGTGGAATGAAAATCTACGGCAACGCTTCGGCAACAGCGTCGGAATTCGGCGTTACAGGCGGATACTCCGGAACAGCATGGTCACCAAAACCGATAGAGGGTGTTTCACGCGTTGAAGATCCACTCGCTGATTTGCCTGTTCCTTCGTCGGGTCCTTGCATGATCACCGACAAATCCATCAAGGTTGACACCGTTTTGATGCCCGGAACATATTGCGGCGGCATTGATGTGAAAACCGGCGCAACAGTAACGTTAAGTCCTGGCATCTATGTAATGAAAGATGGCCCTTTCGCCGTCAACTCCGGTGCATCTGTCGTTGGCGAAGAAGTCATGGTGGCTTTTGTCGGCGCAAACAGTCATCTCAATCTCATGTCGCAATCCACGACAAAGCTGACATCACCAAGCACTGGTGTTTATAAAAATATGCAGTTCATGTCAGATCGTGACCTCTCACAATCCAAGTTCAATCAAGAATGGGCCACCATTCTGGGCGGGGCGACGCTTGAATATGATGGCATTTGCTATTTGCCGGAACAGCAATTCTGGGCAGGCGGCAGTGGCAATGATATTATCATCAAGGCCAACTCGCCAACATTATCGTTGATTGCAGACAAAATCTGGGCACAGGGTAACGTCGTCTACGAGTTCACGCAAGAAGACCGGCGCAATATGGGAATGGCTGGTGCTGCATCATTTCAATACGGCGCGAGACTGGTGCAGTAACAAACGATGCTGATTTGAAGTCATTTACAATTTGAAAACCGTCAGTCTACGGATGAACCAAATCTCTCGCTGATCCTCTTCTTCAACCCATCGCGCACGTCACGATAGGAATCCAGAATCTGGTTGCGGCTGCCTTGTGTTGCCGATGGATCGGAGGTGGGCCAGTGTTCGACTTCGATCGCCATGGTCTTGGTCATGTCGCGGGCATGGGTTTCGGCTTCGGGGGAGAGCGTGATCACCAGATCAAAGGCGGAGTCTGCGAGGTCTTCAATCGAGTGCGGGCGGTGCCTTGTGAGGTCGAGGCCCACTTCATCCATGATCATGCCGACGAAGGGATCGGGGTCGCCGGCGCGGATGCCTGCTGATGCCACGTAGGTTTTATGGCCGGCCAGATGGTGCATCAAGGCCGCTGCCATGGGTGAACGGATGGCGTTTTG
>JANMEM010000514.1:0-4791 GCA_031376985.1 Hyphomicrobiales bacterium | reverse complement strand
GGTTCAACACGACCCTTGCCGCGGACAATGCCCTGCAACGGGGTCATGCTGCCAATTGGGTCTTCATCCAATGCTCGGATTGAGTTTGTGCGGACAGTTTTGGGCGCCATGCGCCTCGAACCGAGAAAGGGCAGCCGGAATGTGGGCAAGGATATATCTGCAATGCGGTGCAGAAGAGTCGATACTGCTGATCCCGCAGCATCTCTTGATCCGATCAGGGCGTCCGTTGCTTCATCACGCGAAACATTGATACTTTTAAGTACAAGGAATAGGCTTCCAACGAACGTCAGTATTCCGACCACCAGATTGGCTGGCAGATTTTTGATGAAAATGGCGAGGAGAGAGATCAAGCCACCTGCGATAACGTCTCCCACTTGTCCGCCAAGTCCCGCAGCAATCGGCCAAGCGTCAATCTGCGGCAAGGATGAAAAAAAGCATGCTGACGCAATAGTGGCCGCAAACCAGAGTCCGATACGTGCCTTCATGTTTGGAAGTGCGTCCTGCGCCAGTAATTTCAGAGCCCAAGACAGCGGAATGAACAGCAGCGCCAGACTGCCAAGACCGAGCATGGACAGAAGCTGGTCTGCGACGATTGCGCCCGGGAGTTTAAACAGGTTCTGCGCAATGGCATCCGTTGCATTGTTCAAGGAAGGATCGGCAGCTGACCAGGTGGCAAGTGCCAGTGCGCAAAATGCGGAAACGGCAACAATCAGCAGACCGATGACCTCGCGGGATCTGCGCCGGAAGAACCGCCGCATGCCCGCGGGAATGGCACCATCATCGGTATCATAAGTATCTTGCACAGCCATGGCGTTCTCCCTGGTCGACCACGTCGCAGTCGGCCATAACAAAAGGTTAACGCGACATTGCCCAGTTCATGGTTAAGGCCTGCTTAATCTCCGGAGTTTTTCAGACAATTATACAAACAAAAATGCCTCCCCCTTTTGGGGGAGGCACAAGTTTGCGGGGAGGTTGGATTATGAATAGGCGCGTTCGCCGTGCGACGAAAGATCAAGCCCTTCGCGCTCAGCTTGTTCTTCAACACGCAATCCCACTGTGACCTTGCAGATGAGGAGGGCGATTACGCTTACCACTGCTGAAAGGACAATGGCTGTGACCACACCATAGATTTGCGAGATCATCTGCGCACTGAACGAATACTCCAGAATTTTTGAGGAGGTGTCGAATGCAGCATAGTCAGTGACACCGGAACCAGCCCAGCCACCTGTCCAATTCGGGTTTACAAAAATACCCGTCAACAGAGCACCCAGAATACCGCCAACGCCATGAACCCCGAAGACGTCCAAGGCATCGTCGTATCCGATTTTGGCTTTCAGCCACACCACAGCGCCGAGACAGACAAAGCCTGCCAGCAAGCCGATGACAATGGCAGACATCGGTCCCACCCAACCGCAGGCAGGCGTAATGGCCACGAGACCGGCAACCATGCCGGAAGCAGCACCGAGGAACGAGGCATGTCCACGGGTAAACCATTCACCCAGGGACCAAGCCAGTGTTGCCGCGGCAGCGCCGAGTATGGAGTTCACCAGCACCAGTGCAGTCAGACCATTGGCTTCAAGGTTGGACCCGGCGTTGAAGCCGAACCAGCCCAGCAACAGCATGCCCGTACCAATTGCAGTGGTGGTCAAGTTGTGGGGAGCCATGGCTTCCTTGCCAAGGCCAACACGTTTGCCCAACATGATGGCGCAGACAAGTCCTGCAACACCCGCATTGATATGCACAACAGAGCCACCGGCAAAGTCGAGCGCACCCTTGTTGAACAGCCAGCCGTTTGCGGCACTTACCGCCGTGCCATAGTCGGTGAGGACTGTGGCTTTGGCCGTGTCATCGGCTGCGGCAGCAAGTTTGGCGAGGAAGTCTGTTGCAGCTGCATCACCGACGCAAGCTTTTGCAGTTTCGGCAGCGAGCGTATAGCAATCAGGACCAGCCCACCACCACACCATGTGCGCCATGGGAAGGTAGGAGAAGGTGAACCAGATTGTCATGAACAACAGAACAGCAGAAAATTTCATGCGTTCTGCGAAGGCACCAACAATCAGTGCCGGGGTAATGGCAGCGAAGGTCAGCTGGAAAGCCATGTAGACATACTCAGGAATGTAGGTTTCCTTTGAGAACGTCGCTGCCATTGATGACGTGGTCACACCATTCATGAACATTTTATCAAGGGAGCCAATGAAGCCATTGCCATTGGTGAATGCCAGAGAATAGCCATACACCGTCCACAGAATGGCAAGGAGGCTGAAGGTTACAAACACTTGCATGAGCACAGAGAGAATATTTTTGGACCTAACCAAACCGCCGTAGAACAGCGCAAGGCCAGGAACTGTCATGAACACGACAAGTGCTGTGGCAACCAGCATCCATGCTGTGTCACCTTTGTTGATGGAAGCTGCTGCCCAGGCGCTTTGCGCTGGCAACAGGGCTGTGGCGAGAAGCGCCGTAAAGCCGAGGCCCATTTTGGACCTCAAGATGTCTTTTGCAGACATTCGTATTTCCTTTCGTGGAATGATTTAAAGGGCAGCCGTACCGGTTTCACCGGTGCGGACGCGGACAGCGAGTTCGAGTGGCAACATGAAAATCTTGCCGTCGCCGATTTGGCCGGTTTGGGCAGCAACCTGGATGGCTTCAATGGCGCGATCGGCCAAAGAACTTTCAACGGCAACTTCGATTTTCACTTTCGGCACAAAACTCACGGCATATTCGGCTCCCCGATAGAATTCGGTGTGGCCGCGCTGGCGACCATGGCCTTTGACTTCCGTGACAGTGATGCCTTGAATGCCCAGAGCCCCCAGTGCTTCGCGCACCTGCTCCAATTTGAATGGTTTGATAATGGCAATGATGTATTTCATGCGGTCCCCTTGCATTAACCTGTTGGTCATAAATCAAGAGTCGTGCCAGTTGATGTATCTTTGCTAGATTATTGAAAAGGCGAGGTAAATAGCACAGGTGTTACTGAAGTATGGTGTTGAAGTGTCAGATTTATGCCTAAATACTAAGCGATGATTAATAATTAGGCAGATACGGGCGACAATTCGCATGATAGCCGGCGGCGGATGCTTTCGTTATATTCTGACCATGAAAAAAGCAGACGTAATCATTCTGGGCGGTGGTCCGAACGGGCTCTCTCTCGCCTTGGCATTGGGCGGGCGGAAGTTGCCACAGCCGTTTCATGTCAAAGTTTTGGATGCGCGTGATCCCCATCAAATTCCAAATGATTCGCGCGGAACTGCCATTACCCGCGCCACTCAGAACATGTTTCAGGCCCTTGGAGTTTGGGAGGGTTTGATTCCCCATTCAGCGGATATGCGTGATGTGATTGTGACGAATGGTCAAGGTTCACACCAAGGCAGGCCAAGTTTACTTTCATTCACAACGGACGGTGAGAAAAAAGCAGCAGCTGCAATTGTCGAGAACGGTCACTTGAATGCGGCCCTGCTGCATGAAGTCGTCGCGTCACCCAACATAGAACTGGAGGGTGGTTTCGTATTTTCCGAACTTCTGACAACACCAGGAAAAGTCACAATCACCGCGAAGGATGGTCGTCAGGTTTCCGCAGGTTTGCTGGTCGCAGCAGATGGTCGCAATTCAGCTGTTCGCCAACACCTCGGCATCAAGGTCATAAAACAGGACTACGGCCAAACGGCTTTGAGTTTCGCGATTGGCCATACCAATCCCCACCATAACGTGGCGGAAGAACATTTTTCACCCGATGGCGTCTTTGCAGTTTTGCCACTGCCCGGAAACCGCTCGTCAATTGTTTGGGGCACTACCCCCGATGAAGCAACACGCCTGATGGCTCTCGACATCATTGATTTTACGAATGAGTTGCAGGCGAGAATGGGTGATCGCTTGGGCCCAATTACCGTCGAAGGAAACCGTGGTGCCTATCCGCTCGTCATGCAAATTGCAGACACGTTTATTGGCCCTCGTGTGGCCCTGCTGGGTGATGCCGCCCACGCAATCCATCCCCTTGCAGGCTTGGGTCTCAACCTGGGTTTCAAGGACGCAGCGGCCTTGGCAGATTGTCTCGCACAAGCGTCAGCTCGCGGCGAAGATATCGGCGGTGTAGCGGTGCTTGAACGCTATCAATCGGCCCGGCGGTTTGACACCACCATGACATCCTATGCCATGGATGCGATGAATGCCTTGTTCGTGAATGACAATCCAGTTTTGTCATTCCTGCGGTCAGCAGGCTTGAAACTTGTGGACCTAATGCAACCCGCAAAATCGTTTCTGATGCAGCAGGCGTCAGGATTATCCGAAAACAATCCCCGCCTTATGCGCGGATTGCTGCCGGGTTAGGTGGCCTTGCTCAAGCGGTGTGCGATGAGCTCAAGTTGTTCAAGTGTCTTGTAACTTATGGTGACACTGCCCGCTGGTCCCTTGTGATCAATCGCAACGGTCAATCCAAGTGCCGCAGTCACAGATGATTCGAGTGCGCGTGTGTCAGCGTCTTTCTCGGAACTGCCAATTTTCATCTTCGGTCGTGCCGTTTGCTCCCGCGTCAAATCTTCTTCCTGCCGAACCGACAGGCCCAATTTGATAATCTGCTCCGCCAGATCCTGCGGATTTTCCGTGGCGACGATGGCGCGGGCATGACCTGCCGAAAGCGTACCCCCTTCAACCTGTGCGAGGACGGATTCCGGCAACTGCAACAGCCGCATGGTATTGGCAATGTGACTGCGGCTCTTGCCGATGGAGTCCGCCAATTGCTGTTGGGTATAGTCATACTGGTCCATCAGCATTTTATAGGCCCGCGCTTCTTCGAGC
>JANMEM010000509.1:0-13648 GCA_031376985.1 Hyphomicrobiales bacterium | reverse complement strand
GTGCAATTCCTTCTATGGTCTTTGGCAATAGTTTCAAAAAGGTTTCGATGTCTTCAACATCGTATTTCTTGAGTGGTTGAAATTGCCACAAGATCGGGCCAAGTTTTGATTTGAGCTCATCATTCTGCTTTCAAAAAATTTGATGATGGACGGTCCTGCTTCTCCCAACACTCGGCGTTTGACGGCAAAGCGTGGCGCGTTCAGCGAAAAGATAAAATTATCAAGGGGTTTCATCAGCCCAACGTCTGAATGTGCTTGGTGTAAAAGTGTTGTGAAAGTTCCGTTCACTTCAATGGACGTTACGCGCCTGCTGGCGTGAAATAACTCCTTGGTTTGGCAATTTATCAGGAAAGAACAGTCCGCGCCAAGCTTCGTAGGTCCATCCGCCAATACCCACTTTGATCATTTATTGCTTTCTGTCTCTTTAATGAAAATCTCGCGATTTCGGTACAGTACGCACATTGCGCGGATGACTGTGGCTTGTGTGTACGGGAGGATTTTGCATTTCATCTTCCGAGAGACGGTGTAATTCATGTGAACGGTCATAGATGCGCTCTGCCACCAGATGCACCACATCACCCTCACCGCGTTGAACCTTACCTTCGACCAACATCAGTCGCGCACCCATGATTTCGCGGCGAAATGCTTCCACAAGCTTGGGCCACACCACCACATTGGCAACTGTCGTTTCGTCGCTCAATGTGACGAACACCACGCCGGCGTCGCCCGGCATCTGGCGTATCAGCACGATCCCCGCACATTTGGCCTTGCTGCCATTGCGGGCGGTGTTGATTTCGGCACAACTCATTATACCTTCGCTGCGAAACAAATCACGCAGGAAAAAGATCAAATGCGCCTTTAATGAAAGTCGCAACATTTGATAGTCGGCCAAGACGTGCTCGCTGAGTGGCATGACTGGCAAAGGGGCGATCTCCTCTTCTGGTTGCTCTTCGACATATTGAGCGGCGAAAAGTGGCAAGTCACTATCATCGGGAATACGACGTATCTCCCACAGAATTTCACGGCGATCCCTGTCGATAGATTGAAAACTATCAGCTTCCGCCAGAATTATGAGTGCGCGTTTAGACAGCTTGGCTTTTCTGGCAACATCAGTCACAGTATTGAAGCGGTTTCTGCGAGCATCAACAAGCGCAGTTGCCCAATCTTCGCGGAAGCTCTGCACTTGGCGGAAACCCAGGCGCAGTGCCAAGCTACCCCTTGTGCCAACTTCAAGGGTGTTTTCCCAGTCGCTGAAATTCACATCAACTTGGCGTGTTTCTACATCATGCTCGCGCGCATCGCGTACAATTTCAGCCGGCGCATAAAAACCCATGGGTTGTGAGTTTAAAAGTGCTGCGGCAAACGCAGCGGGGTGATGTTTCTTTATCCACGCCGATATGTAGACAAGATGCGCAAAACTTGCTGCATGACTTTCTGGAAAACCGTAGGAACCAAAACCTTCGATCTGTTTAAAGCAACGTTCAGCAAAATCCTGTTCGTATCCGCGACCCACCATCCTATCGACAAACTTGCTCTTGAAATTGTCAATGGTGCCGACATTTCGAAAGGTGGCCATGGCGCGGCGCAGACCATTGGCATCTTCTGAAGTGAATTTTGCAGCTACAATGGCCAGCTTCATTGCCTGTTCTTGAAACAATGGAACTCCCATGGTTTTACTAAGCACATCAAACAATTCATTCTTGTCTCCATGCTCAGGAGCGGGTGACGGATAATCGACCTTCTCAATGCCACTTCGACGTCTAAGATAGGGATGCACCATATCGCCCTGAATTGGACCGGGTCGAACTATCGCGACCTCAATGACCAGATCATAAAATTTGGCCGGCTTCAGCCGTGGTAACATGCTCATCTGGGCACGGCTTTCTACTTGGAAAACCCCAATGGCATCGGCCTTTTGCAGCATCTCATATACTTCAGGCCGCTCTCGTGGAACTGTGGCGAGATCAAATACCTTGCCCTCATGAATGCGGATCAAATCAAAGGCCTTGCGGATACAGGTGAGCATGCCAAGCGCCAGCACATCCACTTTCATCATACGTAAAGCATCGATGTCGTCTTTATCCCATTCAATGAAAAAGCGGTCTTCCATTGTTGCTGGACCAATTGGCACACATTCATCCAGACGATCTTGCGTCAGTATAAAGCCACCAACATGTTGCGAGAGGTGGCGTGGAAAGCCGATAAGCTCGTTGGCCGCTTTTACTGCACGTGTAATCACCGGGTTGGCAGGGTCAAGCCTGCCCTGCCGCACCTGACTGTCCACCAACTGGCTGCCCCAGCTTCCCCAAACACTGCTGGACAGATTTGCAGTGACATCGTCTGTCAAACCAAAGACTTTTCCCGCCTCGCGAATGGCACTGCGCGGGCGGTAACAAATTACTGTCGCAGCCAAAGCCGCATGATGGCGGCCATAGCGTTGAAAAATATTTTGAATGACTTCCTCGCGCCGTTCGTGTTCAAAATCCACATCAATGTCCGGTGGCTCCCGGCGCTCTTCACTGATAAAACGTTCGAACAAAAGATCAATCTGCATGGGATCAACCGCGGTGATACCCAGTGCATAGCAAACAGCGGAATTGGCGGCAGAGCCACGCCCCTGACAGAGAATGTTTTGGCTTCTGGCAAACCGCACAATGTGATGGACGGTCAGAAAATAGGGGGCAATAGCCATTTTGGCAATCAGCGCCAGCTCCTTGTCCAGGGCCGCACGCACCTTGTCGGGAATACCAGCCGGATAACGTGTCTCTGCTCCTTGCCAGGAAAGATCATGCAGATGTTGCTGCGCCGTTTTCCCATTTGGAATGGGTTCATCAGGGTAATTGTATTTTAGCTGATCGAGCGAAAAGTTGACAAGATCCGCAAAACGAAGGGTTTCAACAACGGCTTCCGGTGCTTCACAAAAAAGTTCGCGCATGTCGCTACTCGACTTCAAATGCCGTTCGGCATTGGCTTGCAAAAGCTGACCCGCATTCTCCAACGTCACATGTTCCCGGATGCAAGTCACAACATCATGCAACTCACGCCGCTCGACACAATGGTAAAGCACATCATTGGTGGCCAATAGAGGCACGTTGGCATTGCGTGCGATTTCTTTCCAAGTCCGCAAGCATCGTTGGTCATCGCCGTGATAATGCATGGAGATGCCAAGCCATACACGTCTTGAAGCTATCCTGTTCAGCGCTTCGAGAAGAGGCTTCATCCGGTCTTCAGTCATCTTTTCTTCAGAAGAAAGCACTTCGACGGACCGGATTAGATCCTTGCCTTCTTCCAGCGCTACTTTCCTGTTCCAGAAATTCGTCTTCTGTTCCTTCTGCGCTTCGTTGTTTTGGGGCATTACAACGAGAAGTAGGCCTTCTTGCCATTTCAGCAGATCGTCTAATGTTAAATAACATTCACCCTTGGGTGCCTGCAATTTACCTGCGCTCAACAATCTGCAAAGATTGCCATAAGCGACGCGATCCGTTGGATAAGCGAGAATATCTGGTGTGCCATCGGTAAAAACCAGGCGCGCACCAACCAATAACTTTGGTTTATAAGTTTTTATTTCTTGCAATGCTGCATAAGCACGAACGACACCAGCCAGCGTATTACGATCTGCAATACCAATAGCAAAATAGCCAAGCCTAGCCGCCGTTTCTACAAATTCCCGTGGATGCGAAGCACCACGCAGAAATGAGTAATTCGTGGTCACAGCGATCTCAGCATAGCCACTCATGCGAAAGCCCCATGCAAAAACCATTGTGACGTCGCATCACTACGATAAAGCCAGTAACGCTTCCCCTCATTGTCTTCGATGCGGAAATAATCACGAGCAGACTGCGGTGCTTCATGGTTCCACCATTGCATTGCAATGCGCTCAGGGCCTTCATATTGCGTCAAACCACGGCGTACTTTACGCCAGACAAGATGTTGCAAAGTGAAGTTCACTGGCTCAGGTCTTGTAAATAACCGCAAGGGGCGGTGTGGCGCATCTTGCGTTTTCTGGATTTTTTTCCAGGTCGTTTTTAAGACTTGTTCATGTTGTGCAGGAATAGTCACCCAAGCCTTTTCAGGAATATGCGTATCATGCGGCTGGAATATGAAAACGCGATCGCTGCCAAAGCGGGCCGCGAACCGATCAATCAAAAAACTGATTTCTCTTTCATTTCTCGCTGCACTTTCAAAGGTGACAGCATGTGTTGCCACAGCTTCAGTCCGGCTGGCGCATAATCGGATATGATCAAAACCAAAACCGGGATCAAGCGGATCAGCAAGAGCTGCCAACTTTTCGTGGAATAGGCGGTCAATCATCTCAGGATCACGTGTGGGCGCACCCATTTCAATGGCAATGCGACGCACCGCACCATCTGCCCGGAAGAACACCGCCTCCAGATGGCGCGCACCTTGCCCATGCCGCTCCAAAATTTTTGTCAGTGCAACGGCCAGAGATTTGAGTGTGGAACGGATAATGTCTTTCGTGATGAGAGGTTCAGCGAAATTTTGCTCCTGCCAGTAATCGGGCGGTGGCTTACGCGGCGTGATCGGTCTCGTGGCTTCTCCCAGAGCCTCATCCAGAATAGCAAGCGTGGCAGCACCCAGCCTCGCAACGAGCTCGGAGCGTTTGCGGCTGGCCACGTGCTCCACCGTTTTCAAACCTGCCCGGCGCAGGGCGTGGGTCCTCACCGCATCAAGATTGAGCGCCTCGACGGGAAGCGGCCTTATCGCTTCACTTTCTTTGCCAGAGGCAACAACAATACCATCACGATACCGCGCCAAGGCGCGAGCCGCCGCTGCAGTTCCAGCCAAGGCACTGCGCAGTGCGAAGCCTTGAGCCTGCAAGCTGTCTCGAATATGATCCAGCATTGCCTGCTCACCACCAAAAAGATGGGCAACACCTGTAACATCCAACAAAAGACGCCGGGGGCCATCCAACGCCACAAAAGGCGTGAAACGGTCACACCAGTCGGCAATTCCTGTGAGCAATTTCAAATCGGCTGGCTCATTGGCGGCCACCACTTTAAGCGCGGGCAACATGGCACGGGCGTTGGCCAGCGGTTGACCGATAGTCAAACCCATTGCTGTGGCTCTGCGGTCCACGGCTGAGAGGCGCAGCGCGTTGTCAACTTTTGCGATGAGTACCAAGGGTGGCGCGTCTTGCATCAGCTCACGCCGTTGCAGCCGATCAGTTGGCAATCGCGGAAACCATAGCGCCATGATCCGCCGTGGAACTTTGGAAGATACGCCCATTACAATCCCACTCCATAAACCATTGTCCGGTGTTTCCACGCCGGTTACGAATGAGGCTCGCTTCAAAAGTTGGACGCCCCCAATCATCATTCTGTATTTTCGAAGGCACCGCACGGATCATCCAACGGGTTTCCGCAGTGCTGGCGGCAGGCTGTGCCGTAAGGCGCAAAAGAAAGGCTGTAACAGACTTTTGCGCGGCAGCCAGAGTCAGTCGTCGGCTTGCTGTCAAATCGAGGGTTTTTGGGCTACCTGGAATTTCAATCACCACTGCACCAAGTGCAGCGCAAGACAAAGCATCGTTTGCAGCGCGAAGTCCATCATTTGCATTGTTCACGGAAAGCAAAAGCATGCGCGCGGGGTCAATTCCAAGTTCGAGAAGGCCTGCGGGTGAAATTTCACCAAATTCATGCGTTGAAAAATCCTGACGGATCCAGAGCGAATGCTTGTTTGCAGTTACGCGGTTGGCCAGCCCTGCGACAAACCCCGTTGCCGCTGTTTCATGACCAATGCTGGCGAAAACTTCATGCAAAACGCCATGCTGAAGCCCACCCTTAAGGCAAAAATCAGCTTCATCATGACCGATTGGAGTGCGAATGGACTTTTCTTCCATGCCCGGCTTGTCGCGAAAAGCCTTCAGAACCCTCACACTTTCGACGCCGCGCTGACAAATATCGGAAAGCGGGCAAGATATGCACATCGCCTTCGCAAGTGTGCAAATCGTTTGGCCCACGCTTTTGATAAGCCAATGCAACTCAAAGAAATCATCTGATGCCAAATCATCCGCAGCAGCCATGACGGCATCATAGGTTGTTTTGATATCGGCTCTCATTCCCACGAAACCAAGTCGCTGTAGGACACGCAGAACATGTGTATCAACAACGAAGGTGCGCATCCGCAATGTGCTAAAGTTCAAGGTTGCCGAGGCAATTTTTGGACTTACACCGTGAATTTTCTCAAGACAATCCAAGGCCTGATCGACATCATACTTGGCAAGAAAATCGAGATTGATGCGACCGAAACAGTCACGGATTGCACATAAAGCCTGCTTGAGTTCAGGTGCCTTCTTTTTAGAATTGGTAACACCTTCAAGCGCCGCCGCAATATCATCAACGGATGCATCTGCAATCGCATCCCAGTCAGGAAAGTGCTGCACCAGCAGCATAAAAGCATCCCATGAATTCCAGTCATAAGTGCGGCTGCCAATGAAGGAACCAACTAATTGACTGACCGGATCAGGTCGCTCTTCAACCCTAATATATCCAAAGCGCGCAACCAAGCGCTCCCGGATAGATTCGATATCAATGGCTTGTCGAAAAAGAGAATTTTCTGGCATTTAAGGTATTAAGAACGAAACAAGAACAATGTCAATACATCTGCAACACCCATGGCGCAATCTTGGTTCTTGTCGAATGTGTTACCGGTGCTGTTAAAGTTCAAACAAGAAGAGTTGTACAATTGCTTGAAGCACTTGGCACTGCCTAAGGCAGCAGCCGCAGAGGCGACGCCTTGGCAATTTCGCCATAGAGATCATGTCTGCGATCACGAAACACGCCCCACATCTGGCGCTGACGGGCCATGGTTTCCATGTCGAATGTTGCGGTGATGACACCTTCCGTCACACGATCTGCTTCAGCAAGTTTGGCACCTGTGTGGTCTGCAATAAACGAAGAGCCATAGAACACCATTGATCCGCTTTTTCCAGTTTCGATGCCAACGCGGTTTGATGCAATGAGGGGGGTGAGGTTTGCACCGGCATGGCCTTGCATGACACGCTGCCAATGATCGCGTGAGTCCCAAGCGGGATCAGAAGGTTCAGCACCTATTGCAGTTGGATAGATCAGGATTTCGGCGCCTTTGAGCACCATGCAGCGCGCTGCTTCCGGAAACCACTGGTCCCAGCAGATTCCTGCACCAATCTTGCCCACAGCAGTTTCATGGACCATGAACCCGGTATCGCCATTTGCGAAATAGAATTTTTCGCTGTAGCCGGGCGAGTCAGGAATGTGGCTTTTGCGATAGAGTCCCAAGGCTTTACCGTCAGCATCAATCATTGCGAGCGAATTGAAACGTCGGCTGCCATCTTCTTCAAAGAACGATACTGGCAGAACGACACCAAGTTCTTTTGCCAGACTTGAGAGCCGCGCAACTGTTTGATGTCCCCTGAAAGGTTTTGCCCTGGTGTTGTGAATTGCATCAATATCAATGCAGAAATATGGACCTTCGAAAAGTTCTTGAAGCACGACCAATTTTGCACCGCGCCGCGCAGCCTCACGCACTTGCAACTCAATCTTGTTGAGATTGGCATCGAGATCATCGCTGCAGGCAATTTGTGCTGCGGCTACGACAAGTTGGCTCATGGTGATTTCCCCAGTGGCTGCTGTTGCGTTGAACAATGAATGCCGCCGCCAGACTCACCGATGGCATCGACGTTGAGGCTGAGCACTTCACGGACGGGATAAAGTTGCGCCAATATCCGCGCGGCTTCTTCGTCAGCCTTGTCATCACCAAACTCTGCGCTGATCACGGCACCGTTGCAGACAAAATAGTTCACATAGCTCGATACGAAATCCTTTGACCTTGCCCTTATGTTCAAAGACTCAGGAACAACGACGATTTCAAGCTTTCGACCTTGTGCGTCCGTGGCATTTTTCAAGACTTCGTAAGTCTCGAATGCTGCAGCAGACCAGGGATCACCATCAATGATCTTCTCTGGCAATTGGATCAGGACTTGCCCCGGCTTCACAAAGCGCGCCAAAGCATCAATGTGATAATCAGTAATATCAGCGCCCGCGACACCGGGTGCCCAGATTATTTCCTCGGCCCCCAATGCATCGCACAGGACTTTGCCGATTTCACTTTCGGTGCCACTGTTGCGATTGGGGTTTACCCAACAACTGGCGTGGGCAAGCAGTGTGCTTTCACCATCATTTTCCACGCCACCCCCTTCTCCCTTCACGGCATTTTCGAATATCGGAAGGCTGAGTTTTTCCGAGACGCGTCGTGCTATTTCTTTGTCGTCAGCATGTTGTTGTTTTCCACCCCAGCCATTGAAGTTGAGTTCTGTGGTTGCAAGGCTTCCATCTTCACCCATCACAAATGTTGGTCCACTGTCCCTGCACCACAGGTCCTGAACTGCCATTGGCCATATTTCTACACCGTTTTGCAAATAGGATTTGGCATCTTCTGCTTGCTCCGGTCTTGCCAGCAGCACAACGGGCTCAAACTTTGCAATCGTGTTTGCGATCAATGCGATTTTCTCGCGCACCGCATCAAGATCTGCCTGGCTGCCATAGATCGATTTCACCGCAGGCCATTGCATGAATGTGCGCAAGTGTGGTTCCGACTCCAGCGGCATGCGGAAACCTGCAGCTCGTGCAGAAAGTTGGGCAAAGGCCGAAAGACTTGTTGCGATTGCCATCAAGCCCGCGAGATTTGTTTTCATTGTGCTGCGCCGGGTGATCATGGTTCACTTCAACTTTGAAACGGGTTGTTCTTGCGTGATGCAATGAATTGCACCGCCACCTGCTGCAATGGCGTTCACCTGCACCATCACCACCTTGCGATCAGGGTAAGCGGCCTGAATAGTCGCCATCGCCTTTGCGTCGCTGGCTATACCATAACCCGGAACAATCACTCCTCCGTTGGCAATGTAGAAATTAATATAAGAGCGGCAGAATATATCGCTGGTCATTGTCACATCAATAGCCTCTTCCAGCGGCAACACTGTAAAGCTTCTTCCCCTGGCGTCTGTCTGGTTGCGCAAACATGCAAGATTTTCATTCAGGATGCGGCTATGTGGATCTGACTGGTTCGGATTGCTCTCAAACAGAACGACCCCCGGTTTGACAAAGGCGCACATGCCATCAATATGGCCGTCAGTCTCCTTGTCCATAGGGTCACCGGGAAGCCAAACCACTTTTTCGACTCCCAGCATGGCCTTGAGTTCGGCTTCGGCAAGGGCCTTGTTGACACCGGGATTGCGATTGGGATTGAGAATGCTGGTCTCGGTTATGATCAACGTGCCTTCGCCATCCAGAGCAAAAGATCCACCTTCGCAGGTGAGCCATGAATTGCGAATGGTTGCGTTTTCCCGCTTTAATATGCGACCTGCCAGCTTGTTGTCTTCATCCCATGGCGCGTGTTTCCCACCCCATGCGTTGAAGTGCCAGTTCACGCCGGCAATTTCGCCTGATGGTCCGACCACAAATGATGGTCCACAATCGCGGGTCCAAAAATCATCAACTGGCATGGCAATGACACTGGCCAAATTGCCGAGGCGAACCCGCGCTGCTTCGGCATGGTCCGGATGGGCGACGACCGTGACTGGTTCGAATTGCGATATTGCGGCGACAATCTCGATATATTCGCGCTGCATCGGGGCCAGTCGGGCCTCGTAGAGATCTTCGCGGTGTGGCCAGATCATCCAGGTTCGCAGATGTCTGTCAAATTCAGCCGGCTTGTAAAATGAGATTTCGTCCTGAAATTCATTCACTTTATTGGCGGCTGTTTCGGTGCGTTCGACGGCGTTCAACATGGCGATCCCGTATATGATTTTTGGCAGATTTGCGCATTCTCTGATCCTGTTGCAAATGAGAACCGCACCCCCTATTCATGAATTGCATTCATATGAGACGATTTCGCAATATACCACCCTTGCAGTACCTTATGGGTTTCGAGGCGGCCGCACGCCTCGAAAGTTTCAGCAAGGCAGCGGAAGAACTTGGCTTGTCGCAGTCGGCAGTGAGCCATGCCATGCGATTGCTGGAGCAGCATGTCGGCCAACCTTTGTTCATCAGGCAGGGCCGGTCTATCCGTCTCAATGATGCTGGTCGAGACTATCAACGCAGTGTTGCCCGGTCATTGGAGCAGCTAGAGGCGGGTTATCGGCGACTTGAACCATTTCGAAAGCCGGGAAGCGTTGTCATCTACGCACCGCATGATTTTGCCGCACGGTGGCTTTTGCCCCGGCTGGATGACTTGAAGAAGAAAGTGCCGGATTGCGATCCGTGGATTGACACATCAGGTATCGAAGTTGATTTCGAAGATATGGAAGTAAGTATTGCTATCGTGCGGGCACGGGAGATTGCCCCGCACCTGATTGCGCATCGGCTGTTTGACGACGTCTTGGTTCCCGTTGCTTCACCTTCACTCATGAGCCGCGATGTCGGAAGCGCTGCAGAGCTTGTCGAATTGCCGCTCATTCATGACGAGCGACCAGAAGGATGGAATGATTGGTTCGAAAGTTCCGGCATCGAAGTTGAGGAAATTGCTGCGGGCCTTGATTTCAGTGATAGTGATTTGGCGCTTGAGGCTGCCATCCATGGCCATGGAATTGCACTGGCAAGCCTTCCACTTGTACGCAAACTATTGGCACAAAAAGCGCTCGTCCAGGTTCATCACCATGCTCTGGTGGCCGGGCACAGTTGGTTTGCCGTATCGACCCGCAAGGAATATTCTGAACCTATGACCAAAGCTACGTGGGACTGGTTCTCGGCCGTTTCGACGAAAAATTGACTTCAATATACTAAAATGGATGAGCAATAGTGCCTACGGAAAAAGGAAGTGTCAAAAACCGGAGAACCACCGCTCAGCAGGTTGCTGACCGCGCGGGAGTTTCTATTTCGGCTGTGTCCCGCGCATTCACGCAAGGTGCAAGTGTGTCTGCTGCTACACTCACCAGAGTCATGACTGCGGCACAGGAGTTGGGATATCAACCCAACGTCATGGCGCGGAGCCTGATGACGGGTCGGACAGAGTTGATTGGTCTTGTATCCAACAACTTTGACAATCCGGCTTTCATGGAAATTTTCGATCTTTTTACCCGCAAATTGCAGGACTGTGGATTGCGCCCTCTGCTGGTCAATCTTTCCGGCAACTCCGATCCGGAACGCGCCGTTACCATGCTTGGGCAATACAACGTAGATGCCGTCATCGTTGCGTCCTCAACGGTCGCTGATGGATTTATCTCAGGCTGCCTTGCCGCAAATATTCCCTTGGTCCATGCCTTCGGCAAACCGTCGGGCAAGTCTGCAGTTCACGTTGTGGGCGCAGACAATGCGCAAGGCGGCAGGCTCGCCGCGCAAATCATGTTCCAACATGGTTATCGCAATATCGCTTTCTTGGGTGGACCTCGTTCTGCAAGTTCGACCGCTGATCGCTTGGCAGGATTCAGACGTGGATTGAAGGAACAGGGACTAAAACCCGCCGCCGAAGTCTTTGCCAAAAGCTATGCCCATGAGGATGGGCGGCAAGTGATGCGCAGACTTTTGGCCGACACCCGCATTGATGCCGTGTTTTGTGGAGACGACATTTTGGCCATCGGCGCCATGGACGCTTGTACAGAAGCGGGCCTATCGATTCCCCATAACATTGGCATTCTCGGTTTCAATGACATCGCCATGGCGTGTTGGGCGGCTTATGATCTTTCAACCATCCGGCAACCCATTGCTGATATTATTGTGACCGCTGTTGAACTTGCCATCAAACTTGTGGCAAATCACAAGCTCGCCGCTGAACCGCAGCGCTTTGCCTGCGAGGCGGTTTTGCGCAACACCCTACGCAAAGTCTAACCACGCAAACTCGGCGGGCGGGCATCTGTCCAGCCACCACCAGCTTGCGCTGATTCCACAGAGGCCTTGATCGCTGCAATAGAGCGCAGACCGTCTGTTGCTGTTGGAAACTGCATCGCTAGCGGGTTCGGAGAAACGCCAGATCGTCGGGCTGCAATCGCGTCGGCCAAATCGGCATAGATATTGGCAAAAGCCACCAACATGCCTTCTGAATGGCCTGCGGCAATACGAGTTGCCCGCTCGGCTTCGGGCGACAATCCACCCATGCCGCGCTCGATTGTTTCCGTGCGCCCGTTGAGCGGTGTCCACTGCAACTGGTCTGGCCATTGTTGCGCCCAGCGCAAGCCGCCCTTTTCACCGTAGACTCGGATGTTTAAACCGTGAAAGCTGCCCACAGCCACAGAACTGGTCCACAACCGCACTGTTGTGCCGCCATCCATGCGCACATTTACCATGGCATCATCTTCCAACTTACGGCTTTGAATTGCAGACACAAAGTCAGCCGAAAGTTCACGGGCATTCTGACCCGACACAAAACTTGCCATATGCAATGCGTGAATACCGCAATCAGCAAATTGGCCAGAAATACCTGCCTGTAACGGGTCATAGCGCCAGCGCATGCGGGGATTGTCGGCGTCAGCGGCATCAGCATGGAAGCCATGGGAAAACTCAACCACAATCAGCCTCACCTTGCCCAAATCGCCACGGGCGACCATGGCCCGCATATGGCGCACCAGTGGATAGCCTGTGTAACCATAATTGACAGCGCAAATGGTACCCGTGCGCTTGGCGGTCACCGCAATGTCTTCAGCTTCTTCCACTGTCACGGTCATGGGCTTTTCGCACAACACGTGAATGCCTGCTTCAAGGAATGCCTTGGTGATGCTGTAATGTGTGGAGTTGGGCGTGGCCACGGTCACAAGGTCAATAGGATCCTTGCGCATTTTTTCGGCCTCCAACATCTCCTGCCAATTGCCATAGGCACGGTCCGGTGCAATCCCCAAGCGTTGGGCAAAATCCCGCCCCTTTGCGGCATCAGCGTCCAGCGCCCCTGACTTGAAATCAAACCGCGCGTCGAGTGCCGAAGCGATGCGGTGCACAGGCCCAATCTGGCTACCTTCGCCGCCACCAATCATTCCCCAGTTAAGTCGTGTCATTTTACTCTCTCAAATATCTGCAATATCCACCCAGCAACGCTCCTCATCGGAACGCCAGCCAGCTTCAATGATCTGGTTCACAACCATGCCATCCCGAAATGTGGGCCAACGTGGTTTGCCTTCATGAATGGCTTCAAGGAAGTCACGGGCCTCGATGATGATCTGGTCTTGATACCCCGTGCCGTGACCGGGGCCAAGGCAGAACGACTCGTAATCAGGATGAAGAGGTCCTGTGAGAATCTTCGCAAATCCACGACGGCTTTCACTGCCTTCGGCGCGATAGAGCCACAGGGCGTTTTGATCTTCCTGATCAAATCGCATGGAGCCTTTCGTCCCATATATTTCATAGGCATATCCCATCTTGCGGCCCGTCGCGATGCGGCTCACAAACAGTTGCCCCATTGCGCCATTGGCAAACCGGCACATGATGGCACTTTGATCATCATTGCTGACGGCAATTCCGCCCCGCGTTTTGTGAACCGTCGCGATATCAGCCACCAACGAAGTGATGGGCCCCGCCAGTGCCAAAGCGGCGTTGATGATATGCGGTGCCAAATCACCCATGTTGCCATTGGCTCGGCCTTGCGTGCGCCAGTCGCCGGGGACGGAAGCATCCGCCAGAAAATCTTCCGTATGTTCTGCCCGCAGGAATGTGATGTCACCAATTTCGCCACG
>JANMEM010000487.1:0-9188 GCA_031376985.1 Hyphomicrobiales bacterium | reverse complement strand
CCATTTTGCCCGGCCATGGGGCCAAGACCGCCCATTTGCCAGAACAGCCACTGCATGGTTTCGGTCTTCTTGCGAATGTCGGTGGACAGGAATTTGCCTGTTTTCTCGGCGAGATATTGCAAGATTGCGCCGGATTCGAAGATACTGATCGGTGACCCGCCATCTTTTGGCGCATGATCGACAATCGCTGGCATGCGGTTGTTGGGGGCGATTTTCAGGAAGTCCGGCTGGAACTGGTCACCCTTGCCAATGTCCACCTTGTGAATGGTGTAAGGCAATCCGGCTTCTTCGAGAAAAATAGTGATCTTATGGCCGTTTGGGGTGGGCCAATAGTGCAGGTCAATCATGGGAGCGCTTTCTGTAATTCGGTATATTACAGATATAGGAAATGCTGCGGCCTATGCAAGACCGCAGCTGATTATTCTGCCGCTTCCACTTCATCGTCCTCGATGGGTGGAGGCGAAGCCATTTCTTTTCTGATTTCTTCTTCCAAGTGGAAACTCAATTCCAGAGCCTCGGTTACATTGATGCCCGGGCACTTAAACCGAGCGGCAAGTCCTATTTCATGAGGTCGCGTGGCCAACCAATCAGTAGCCTTGTGTTGTGCCCCACACATTCTCGAAATTTCTCGCTGCCAAATCTGCTGGAGTAATCCAAAATTGCATGTCGCCTGCATCACAGATCAGGAGCTTCAAACCATAGTCCGACTTCAAATGAAGCAAACAAAAGTCCTGGTCACTTTCCGCGGGTCGTCTTTGAGCAGTCCAAACATGTCCGAGGCATTGGTGAAAAAAGGCTATGCTTTCGTCATCATCTGATGAACGCATGCCCCAATCCGACCGCTTTATAACATGAGCGGCCGCAGCGAATTCAAAAATCTTGTCATGCGTCTGACGCGTGTCGATGCCAGTGCCAACGCACTCCGCGACGAACTGAAGTAGTGCATCTTTAAGCGCACGCGAGAAGTCTGCTCTTTTGACCTGAGCGCGAACTATGTCAGCGATCCATGCCTCGAATGGCACGTGAAGCGCAGTTATCTCTTGGTTCGAATGCAGAATTCTGTCCAATAGCTCCATGCCGTCTTTGATCAAATGGCTGGAAGTCTGCTCTTCACGTTTGAGCATGTTGATGAGTCGTCGCACCAGCAATTCACACATTCGCAAATGACACAAAACTTCTTCAAAAGCCAACTTGGTTGGCCGTGTGCCGTCCTCATATATTTTACCTGTCGTCCAACCAAGATCGGACGTGTGAACAACACTCGCTGAGAATTGGGTGGGAACTTTGCCATTCAATTGCGACATCAGATATTCAGTTTCGAGAATGGTCCGTTGACGCAAGAGAGCGGAGTAGAGGGAATCAGAGCGTGAGAAGGCCGGTCCAGGAATCGTCTCGACTGACGCGGCGATCAACGGCCACTCATTCAAAATCGTGTGGTGAATATCACCGTCAATGCCAAAATCATCTTGATAGTCGCTACCCCCATCAAAAACAGGTGTTATGTTATCTGGAGGGGGAACCCTGTGTCCTTCTGACTGCGGGTCGAAAAGTACACGTACTGAGTTCTTGCTTCCTGACCACCCCAATTCCTCATCGAGGTGAGCGAAAAAAAACAATGTGCCGCTCACAGGAAGCAGGGAATCGATCTGTGGTAATTCAGAGAGATCGAGTTGTGCGATGAAGTGAAGCGGGTATCCACCTTTCTTGACCCTGCGATCATTATCTTGCGACACGCGCGGCCAAGCAATTGAGCGGGGCAAATCGGGCAGCCCTCCAATGCGACTTCGGGAAGACGGTAAATTTCGAGGAGGATAAGGCCTTATCAGTGCAATGCCGCGCTTCTGGTTCTCCAGCGCTGTTGCAAAATCATCCCTTGCGGGCTGCTTTGCAGCTTGATTATCTGCCAGTTTTTTGGCTCGAGCCGCTTTTACAATTGAATCACGTGAACTTTTTCCGCCATTCTTGAAACGGGATGCAACTCTTCGAAGAATTTTGCTGCCGTAATATAACGATAGAACAACTATCAGCAGCGCAAACAAAAAACCTGTGTGGAGCACACGCGCCATTGCGACTGTCACTGCGATTACAGCTAGTACAATTGTACAGGCGCACAGATAGACCAGCAACCGATAAGCGGAAGAATTGCGCCGCACGACAGTTACACTGGTCTAATCTGTTGGACCCTCAATGTTATCACTCAGCAGCTTCCACTTCATCATCTTCAATCGGTGGGCGCGAGGCCATTTCCTTCTTGATTTCTTCGGCGACGAGGAAGCTGAGTTCCAGCGCCTGAGTTGCATTAAGGCGCGGGTCGCAGAAGGTGTGGTAGCGGTCGTTCAGGTCTTCATCGCGCAGGGCACGCAGTCCGCCTGTGCATTCCGTCACGTCCTTCCCCGTCATCTCTACATGGATGCCGCCCGCATGGGTGCCTTCGGCACGGTGGATGGCCATGAACTTCCGGACTTCGCCGAGGATGGCGTCGAAAGGCCGTGTTTTGTAGCCACTTGTAGATTTGATGGTGTTGCCGTGCATGGGGTCAGACGACCAGACCACCACCCTGCCCTCGCGTTTTACGGCGCGGATCAGATCTGGCAGGTGCTTTTCCACCTTGTCATGACCAAAGCGGGCGATGAGGGTGAGGCGACCTGGTTCATTTTCCGGATTAAGGATATCGATGAGCTTGATCAGTTCATCGGGCTTCAATGATGGGCCGCACTTGAGGCCAATCGGGTTTTTGACGCCACGGCAGAACTCGATATGGGCATGGTCAAGCTGGCGTGTGCGGTCGCCCACCCACAGCATATGGCCGGAGGTGGCGTACCAATCGCCCGATGTTGAGTCGACACGGGTCAGCGCCTGTTCATAGCCGAGCAAAAGGGCCTCATGGCTGGTGAAGAAATCGGTGGAGCGCAATTGTGGTGCGGTTTCAGCTGTAATGCCTATGGCCTTCATGAAGCCCAGGGTTTCTGTGATCCTGTCCGCCAGATCCTGATATTGTTCAAAGGCCGGAGAGTCACTGAGGAAGCCCAACGTCCAGCGGTGGACGTTCTCAAGGTTGGCATAGCCGCCTTGGGCGAAAGCGCGCAGCAGGTTCATGGTGGCGGCAGATTGGCGATAGGCCATAATCTGGCGCTCAGGATCGGGTTCACGACCTGTCATGGTGGCGACAGAGTCATTGACGATATCGCCGCGGTAAACGGGGTATTCCACACCGTCGATGACTTCGGTCGGGGCTGAACGTGGCTTCGCGAATTGACCCGCAATGCGACCGATTTTGACCACGGGTTGGCCGCCGCCAAATGTCAAAACCACCGCCATTTGCAGGAAGACGCGAAAGAAATCGCGAATGTTGTCAGCTGAATGTTCGGCGAAGCTTTCAGCACAATCGCCGCCCTGCAGCAGGAAGCCACGACCTTCGGCAACGCGGGCCAGCTTCTTTTTCAGCTTGCGGGCTTCACCTGCAAAGACCAGTGGTGGAAACCCAGCCAAGCGCTTTTCTGTCAGCGCGAGGAATTCGGCATCCTTGTAAGCCGGCATCTGCTGCACCGGCAAAGAACGCCACGTATCGGGGGACCACTGTTTCTTCATATTCGTCTCAACTCCAAACAAGAGAAATAGCGCTATACTGTAACGCAAAAGCAAATGCGAGTCACACGGCTGCATGGCCGAAAGGAACTGTTAACGAAATATTTTTAAAATCTCGCCGGGAGAAACTGCCAACCAGACGCTGGATGGAACGGAAATGCTTGACCTGAAATTGTTTGAGAATGCGCGGTGGCAGGATCTCTACCAGTTTTTCCTTGCGGGTGAGCAACCTTTGGTGTGGCGTCTCATGGTCATCAATACCATCGTACTTGTGGTCTTCATCATCCGTCGCGCCCGGCGAAAAAGTCCGATGCAAATGTCAACTGTCTATGTGGTGCAAGCCTTGCTGATTGCCGCAAATCTGTTCGTCATGTTTGGCCCCAAGATGATCAGTGTAGAGCACCTCGGTCGCTACCTGATCTAGATGCCACGGTGCTTTCGGTAGTCAATGAAAGACTCTTTTGCCGACTTGAAGGCGACCTGCCGTTCGACGCTCCAATAGCGCAGGTTTTCAATGCGTATTGGATCACCCGTCACCGTGCAGCGCACGAAATCACCAGTGGAAATCACCTCATATTCATGATCAAGATAGCGTAGCTTGGCTTCGCGTTGATGCGGGAAAATAGGGTCCATACGGTTCATGAAGTCGGCTCATACTGAATACGTGTGGTCAAAACAAGGAGGCCTGATCCGATGACTTCAAGGCCTTGACCTGTGTTTCACCATCGGCAAACTCCACAGTGAGCAAGGCGTTGGACCTCACGTCAGCGACGGCCCGCAATGGTTGTCTTGCAGCATCACGGACAATGGCAAAGCCGCGGGCCAGCACCGATTTGTAGCTCATGGATTGAAACAGCTTGGTTTCTGCGTAGAAGCGATCACTGCGTCTGTCCAGCAGTTGTTGCAATGCCCGCTCTGCTCGCTTGCTCATGTCAGGTACCCGGCGCTTTCCTTCTTCGATGCGATTACGCAGTGAGTTGATGGACAAACGTCCGGCACTTCGCGCCAAGACCAGTCCATGCCGCTGCACATTGCTTCTCAGTGCAGAGGGCAGACGGCCTGCCGCACCGTCCAAGCGTTGCCGCTCTATTGCCAGCATGTCATCAGGTTTAGGCAAGGCACGCCCGGCTGATTGCAGCCTGAGTTTTCGCTCTTGCATGACACGCGAAATGGCGCGGCGCTGGCGGGCCAAAAGTGATGCCGTCTCCGCCAACAAATCTGCGCGCACTGGAACAGCACGTTCCGCCGCAGCCGTTGGCGTGGGTGCCCGCCAATCAGAGGCGTGGTCAATCAGCGTGGTATCGGTCTCGTGGCCAATAGCGGAAATAATTGGAATTTCGGATGCCGCTACGGCCCGCACAATGGCTTCGTCGTTGAAGGGCCATAAATCCTCCAGCGATCCGCCCCCTCTTGCTACAATAAGCAAGTCAGGTCTTTCAGCCATGGCATTAAAGCCCTTGATCGCTTCCGTGACCTCAGCCGCCGCGGTCTCGCCCTGTACCCGCACAGGCCAGACAATGACATGGCGCGGAAAACGGTCCTGGAAGCGGTGTAAAATGTCACGAATGACAGCGCCCGTAGGCGAGGTAATCACCCCGATCTTTTGCGGCAGATAGGGAAGCGGCTTCTTGCGCTCAGCATCAAAAAGACCTTCTGCTGCAAGTTTGCGCTTTCGCTCCTCTAGCAGCGCCATCAAGGCGCCAACACCAGCGGGTTCAACGTTCTCAATGATGATCTGATAGGACGACTTGCCGGGATATGATGTAAGCTTGCCCGTGGCAATCACTTCAAGCCCCTCTTGTAGCTTTGAACGCATGCGGCTGAAACTGCCGCGCCAGATCACGGCGTCGATTTTCGCGCCCTCATCCTTCAGCGAAAAATAACAGTGACCGGATGAATGTGGCCCGCGAAAACCAGAGATTTCACCGCGCACGCGCACATGACCAAAACGATCCTCAATCGAACGCTTCAAGGCATGGGAAATTTCGGTGACCGTGAACTCGCCGAGGTTGGAGGCGGGCTCGCGGATTTCGCCGGTTTCAGGATCGAATGAGAGGTCAGTTGACATTGCAGGTTTTCATTTGATTCTTGCCTAGCACATGCGAGAAGCCCCGCAAAGAATGACCTGAGGTAGTTTGAATGAATGTACTCTTGATTGGATCCGGCGGGCGTGAACATGCGCTGGCGTGGAAACTCAGGCAAAGCCCGCTGTTGGACCAATTCTATTGTGTACCGGGAAACCCTGGTATCGCGAAAGTAGCAACGTGTGTTGCGCTTGATGTGACACAGCACAGCGATGTGATTGGCTTCTGCCAGAAATACTACATCAACTTTGTCATTGTCGGGCCGGAAGCGCCTTTGGTTGCCGGACTTGTTGACGACTTGAACGCCGTGGGTATCAAGGTCTTTGGCCCGCGTAAATATCCGGCCCAACTTGAAGGTTCAAAGGGCTTTACCAAAGATATTTGCCGCGCCTACAATATTCCAACAGCTGATTACGAACGCTTCAACAACGAAGCCTCAGCCCTCGCCTACCTCGTAAAGTCCGGTGCACCTGTTGTGATCAAGGCAGATGGCTTGGCTGCGGGTAAGGGTGTCACAGTCGCCATGACGTCTGATGAAGCGGTGGCCGCAGTCAAAGATATCTTTGCGGGTCGATTTGGTGGAGCGTCCTGCGTCATTGAAGAGTTTCTTGAAGGCGAGGAAGCCAGTCTTTTCGTTTTGTGTGACGGCAAAAACATATTGCCGCTGACGACGGCGCAAGATCACAAGCGCGTGGGTGAGGGTGACACAGGCCCCAACACAGGTGGCATGGGGGCTTACTCGCCTGCGCCCTGCATGACCAACGCGCTGGTGCGAAGGTCGATTGAGAAGATTGTGAAGCCCACGGTAAAGGCGCTTGCCGACGCAGGACATCCGTACAGAGGGGTACTTTACGCGGGGCTTATCCTGACTAAAGACGGCCCGAAACTGATCGAATATAACGCGCGCTTTGGTGACCCGGAAACACAGGTCATGATGCTGCGCATGGAATCTGATCTGCTGCCGCTGTTGATTGCTTGCGCTGACGGCACGCTGGACCAGCAACAGGTTCGATGGAAAAATGATTTCTCCTTGACCGTGGTATTGGCGGCGAAGGGTTATCCCGGTGATTATGCAAATAAGAGTGCCATCAATGGTTTGGAGGGTAATCTTGGTGCAGGGGTTGAAGTGTTCCATGCGGGTACGGCGATGCAGGGTGAGCAAATTGTGTCTAACGGTGGTCGTGTGTTGAACGTGACAGCGACGGGCAACACGGTAAGAGAGGCACAGAATGCTGCCTATGCCGCCGTTGATAAAATTGACTATGCAGACGGCTTCTGCCGCCGCGACATTGGTTGGCGGGCGGTGTGATGCGTATAGGTCTTGCACTGGGCGGTGGCGGGGCGCGGGGCTTGGCCCATATTGCCATGCTGGAAGTATTTGATGAGTTGGGCATCAAGCCCGCCGTGATTGCCGGAAGCAGCATGGGAGCTTTGGTTGGTGCCTGTTATGCAGGCGGCATGAGCGGCAAGGACTTGCGCGACCACGCCACAAAACTGCTTTCGAACAGAATCGAATTTGCCAAATATGTGTTTGGTAGCCGCAAGACAAAACTGACGGAACTCGTTTCGCTTGGAAGTTTGGTATCGCTGCATCTTGGTGGTGAAAAACTTGCTGACTTGGCCCTGCCTGATCATCTGCCCAAGTTGATTGAAAATATGCTCATTCCGCTCAAAATTATTGCAACTGATTTCGAGTTGATGGAAGAAGTGGTTTTGACACGCGGTTCCGCCAGCACGGCAGTTGGGGCTTCGATTGCGATACCCGGTTTGATCGAGGCGCCACGCATCAATGGCCGTGTGCATGTTGACGGCGGCATTGTGAACCCTGTGCCATTTGATCATGTACGCGATGGCGTTGATCTGGTCGTGGCCATTGACGTGACGGGAAAGCCAAAGCCACTGGTGAATGGCCGCGCCAGCAATATTGAATTGGCGGTGGGTTCCATTCTCATCATGTTCAACCAGTTGGCCGAAACCCGGCGTGCGCTGTCGCCGCCTGACATTTATATCAAACCAATGGTCAATGGGTTTGGCGTTGGGGACTTTTTTCAGGTGAAAGAGATTTTGGATGCGACGACCGAAGCCAAATCCAATCTCAAGCGGTTGCTGGAACGCCAGATCAACGCCACGCTTATCGCCGGACCTTGAAGAAGTTGCGGAGCAATTGAGCAGAGGTTTCACCGCCAATACCGCCGTAGACCTCTGGTGCGTGATGACATGTGGTTTGACTGAAAAAGCGTGACCCGTGCTCGACGGCACCCATTTTTGGATCGTCAGCGCCAAAGTAGACCCGCCGGATACGGGCATGTGAAATCGCCCCCGCGCACATGGCGCAAGGTTCCAGCGTCACATAGAGATCACAGGCAGCAAGACGCTCCGATGCAAGTTTCGCGGCAACCTCTCGCAAGGCCAACATTTCCGCGTGGGCCGTTGGGTCTTTCAATTCCAAAGTGCGGTTTCCGGTTCGGGCAAGAATTTCGCCTGTACTTGAAACAATACACGCACCCACGGGAACTTCGCCCCGTTCTGCGGCGGCTTGCGCTTCTTCCATGGCAATGGCCATGCCTTCTGGCAGTTTGAATGACATGCTTTGGCTTTTGCCACTTGCTTTCGGGGAGTGCCAGACTTTACAGAAGCGGACATGCGCATTGTAGCTGGAAAATTCAAAGGTCGGGAGCTGTTAGGCCCGACTTCCATCGCCACCCGCCCCACATCAGACCGGGTGCGGGAAAGCCTGTTCAACATCCTGGCACACGGGGTTGAAGGCTTTGAGATGGAGGGTGCCAGGGTCATGGACCTGTTTGCGGGGACGGGTGCTCTGGGTTTGGAAGCTCTGTCTCGCGGGGCGAAGTTTTGTCAGTTTGTCGAGGAGAGTGCGGAGGCGCGGGGGATTATTCGCAAAAATGCGGATGCGTTTGGGGCGATTGGGCAATGCAAAATCTGGAAGCGTGATGCAACTGATCTGGGGTCTTGCGCTCCGCAATCGCCATTTGAACTGGTGTTCATTGATCCGCCTTATGGGCAGGGCTTGGGAAAGAAAGCTTTGCAGGCATTGGTTGACGGGAGTTGGTTGACGGCAGGTGGTATGGTGGTTCTTGAAGATTCTGAGGCGGCGGAAGTTGCAGAAGTTGTTGGCCTGACGCTGGTTGATACGCGCATTTATGGGGCGGCTTGTGTGCGGATTTACCGGAAGGATTGAGGCTGTGGCCAACACCCACCCCCTGCCCCCTCCCTTACAGGGAGGGGAAGAGTAATAAGAATTTTTGCCCTCCCTATGAAGGAGGGGGCAGGGGGTGGGTGCGGGCCAAGAACTCCTAACGTCCAAACAATCTCTCGATATCCGCCAGCTTCAACTCGATAAACGTTGGCCTGCCGTGGTTGCATTGTCCGGCGTTTGGCGTCACTTCCATTTCGCGCAGCAAGGCATTCATCTCTTCCGGTCGCAAAACGCGGCCTGAGCGCACGGAGTGATGACAGGCGAAGGTCGCGAGGACATGGTTGAGCCGGGCTTCGATGCCG
>JANMEM010000475.1:0-3153 GCA_031376985.1 Hyphomicrobiales bacterium | reverse complement strand
CGATGTGGGCCGGGGTGGTTCGCTTTACATGCACCGCCATGTCAGGCCCGGCATGGAGATGGTACTCAGCTATCCGGTCAATCTTTTTCCGCTCGATAATCGTGCGAAAAAACATCTGATGATTGCGGGCGGCATTGGCATCACGCCATTCCTTGCGCAGATGGCGCAACTCCAGCATTTTGGTGGAAAATTCGAACTGCATTATTCTGCCCGTTCCAAGCCGCTCGGTGCTTACATGGATCGGCTTGAGGCGCTGTATCGCGAGCGTATGCATTTTTATTTTGATGACCAGAAGCAGGTCATCGATTTGGCGCGCATGTTGTCGATGCAGCCACTTGGCACGCATCTTTATGTCTGCGGTCCCAAGGGCATGATCAACTGGGTGCTGTCGACGGCAACGAAAATGGGTTGGCCTGCGAAGGCCTTGCACCATGAGGAATTCCTGGCACCTGGAACTGGCAAACCGTTTGAGGTGAAGCTTGCGGTGTCGAACAAGACGATCACCGTTGGTACCGCGCAATCACTTTTGGAAGCCATGGAAGTTGCCGGTGTTGATGCGCCTTACATGTGCCGGGGTGGTGCCTGTGGGCAATGTGAAACCAACGTTGTTAACTGCGACGGACACATACTGCACCGCGACCATTGGCTGACGCCGGAGGAACAGGCGGCGGGATTAAAAATCATGCCTTGCGTCTCGCGTTTCGAGGGCAAGAGCCTCACCATCGAGCGATAGGAAGCCATCATGAGCATTGTGTTCAAGCCCGGTGATTTCAATGACTATTTTCACAGTGAAACGTTTCGCGATGATTTCACTTATCGCAATTCACCTGACGGCATTCGCCGCTTTCCATTTCCGTTTGACCGCGATGACTACATGTATTCCGTCAATATGGAGCCGCATGTTTCGGGGCGCAAAGGTTCGGTGTTTGAACACACCTTCGATGTGGATGAGCATTACGTAGCGGAGATGTTTGACCGCGCCAAGGTGTTGGCATCGGACCCGCTGCGGTGCCAATCCCTGCCACATATGACGTTGGCAGGCTGGGATCTTCTCGAACTCATCATGGAGTCGAAGGCGAGGGAATATCCGCAGTGGTTTTCACTGACGAAAGACGGCAACAATTGGCACTGGATCAACCGACCACTCGGCATTGACCAGAAGTTCACGTTCCTCGATGAGTCCACACTGCCTTACGGTCCGTTTGAATACATCACGCGGCAAACCCAGGGCGATTTTTCGTTGCAAGACGAGCGTGACAATGACCTGTGGATGGATGCCGGCATGATCACATCGCAAGCTGATTGGTCGCTGGATTTTGATATCGGTATGAGCTTCATGGAGTGGCATGCGCCGGTTCCGCTTGCGCACGAGAAGGGTATCTTCGATCGTGCGCTCAAGTTCCTGTTGAAGCTGCAACACGGGGCACCCGTGCGGCGGTTCAACTGGACCATGACGGTTAATCCTTTGCTCGATACCGCGCCAGAGACCTATCCGAAATGGGGGCCGATGAAGGCTTCGATCACGCCGGAAAATGTGGGGCAAAAAATGCATCTACGTGTAGAGTTGCAGGCGCTATTCCGCTTGCCGCGTTCCAATGCCGTAGCCTTTTCCATCCGCTGTTATCTCGGCAAGTTTGAAGAGTTGGTGACGGTGCCGAAATGGGGCCGCCGTTTGCACCGTGTGGTGCGTGACCTGCATCCCGACCTTGCGACGTATAAGGGTTTCATCCGCAATCGCGATATGATGGCGGCTTGGCTTTCAAGCTATGACGATGGCAAGCCGACGTCTGCTGGCTGGTGGCCGGAGGATTGATTCGACATGCCCGATGACGCGCCACTTAGCCTTGGCTTCCTGATGTTTCCGGGTTTCCCGATGGCTTGCCTCACGTCGGCCATTGAGCCTTTGCGCGCGGCAAATGAGATTGTGGGTCGCAAGGTCTTCACATGGCAACTGGTGGCGGAGTCGCTGGCCCCCGTGCGTTCGTCTGCCGAAGTCCGATTTGAGCCGGATGTGGCATTGGCGGAATGTGATGACTTGCATCAGCTTTATATCATTGCACCTCCCTCAGGAAAATTTACAGATGCGCGGCGGGGCTCGGCGCGGCTGCGCTGGCTTGACCGGACGGGCGTGGTGCTCGGTGCGTTTTCGGGCGGCATATTTCCCTTGGCGCGAGCCGGTTTGATGGAGGGGCGCGGTTGTTCCGTGCATTGGTGCTATGAAGCAGCGTTCAAGGCAGAGTTTCCCTTGGTCAAGGCGAGTGAAGCCGTGATCCTGCGGGACAATCGCCGCATCACAGCATCCGGGGCAGGTGCCGTGTTTGATTTGATGTTGCGCCTCATTGAGGAAAGGTTGGGACGCCACTGCATGACGGAAGTGGCGTGCTGGTTCCAGCACCCGTTCATGAGGGATGAAGCCGCAAGGCAGAAGGTGCCAGTGCCGCATGGAAACTCCACCGCTGACCGCTTGCCGCCAGTGATCCGCGAGGCGCTGCGCCTGTTTGAAAATCATATTGAAGACCCGTTGCGCATTCCGGATGTGGCAGCGGCGGTTGACATGTCGGGGCGGCATTTTGAACGGCTGTTCAAGCGTGAGACAGGCCAGAGCCCGCTTCGGTTTTACCGCAACATGCGGCTATCAAAAGCGCGACAACGGGTGCTTTACTCTGAAGATTCAATTCGAGATATCGCCACATCTGTGGGCTATCTCAAATCGACTCCGATGACGCGTGACTACAAAGCGTTGTTCGGTGTCAGTCCAAAAGACGAGCGCCGCCTGTTCACCGGATTGCAGGACATGGTGCAAGACCGAAGTGATGGCAATTCGACCACGTCGGCTGTCAAATAGCGCGTTCGCAAAGGTTTTATAGAAATGCTCGAAAGTCTGTATCCCCACATCATTTCTGGCCCACCGCGTGCCAGTCGCATTCTGTCGCCGCGAAACGTGCGGCAGCACCATGGCGGGGAGCGCCATGTGGTGGCAGGCGGCGGTGCGCTTTTGCTACAAATGGGGCAGGGTGATCGCTTCTCGTTGATCAACGACGAAGGTGGGCAACACGCTGTAGTCATTGCGGCGCGGCTCAATGGCCAGATTGATGCTGCACTGATCGGGCAAACATCGAACAGCGATGCGAATGGACTGAAAGCCTTGCTGAG
>JANMEM010000451.1:0-8450 GCA_031376985.1 Hyphomicrobiales bacterium | reverse complement strand
CGCGTTTCACGACTTCAGCAGTGTCAGTGATTTTGGTGTGTTCGACAGTGACGCCATAGCGCTTTTTCACTTCTTCGCCCGCCCAGGCGATATAGGCGTTGATGGTGTCGGAACCTGCCCAGGCGTTGAAATAAACCGTTTGGCCTTTGGCTTCAGTTTCGATGGCAGCCCAATCAGCGGCGAAAGACGTTCGGCTGATCAAGGGCATAAAGGCGGCGGCGACGGTGGATGCAAGCAGGTGACGACGTGTGAGCATGTTTTTTCCTTTGATACCAGCATTGTCATAAGCATTTAGCAGGCGCAAGCACATCACGCCTGTTGATCATCCGTTCAGAACATCGTGAACGGCGTCACAGCATGCCCGGCAAAACACGGTCCGGCGGCTTGTGGCCATCGGCCCAGGTTTTGATATTGACGATGACTTTTTCACCCATGTCTATGCGACCTTCCAGTGTGGCTGATCCCATGTGCGGCAACAACACTGTGTTTTTCAGCTCCAGCAATTTGGGATTCAAAGCAGGTTCGTGTTCGAACACGTCGAGCCCGGCACCAGCCAATTCGCCAGCCTCCAACATGCGGATCAAGGCATTTTCATCGATGACCTCGCCTCGTGCCGTGTTGACGATGATGGCCGTTGGTTTCAGCAGTTTCAGACGACGACCCGACAACAAATGATAGGTGGCGGGCGTGTGCGGGCAATTTACGCTCAGAATATCTACCCGCGCTAACAGCGCATCCAGCCCCTCGCAATAATGCGCACCCAATTCTTCGACGATTTTCGGGTGTGCAGGTTTGCGGTTGTGATAGTGGATCTCAAGCCCGAAGGCCTTGGCCCGTCTGGCCACGGCGGTGCCAATACGGCCCATTCCAACAATACCTAGCTTCTTGCCGCGCAATCTTGACCCCAACATCCACGTCGGACTCCAGCCACTCCAGGTGCCGTGCTTCACGGCTTCCGCCCCTTCTGTGATGCGGCGGGATACGGCTAATATCAGTGCCATGGTCATGTCGGCAGTGTCGTCGGTCAGAACTCCTGGTGTGTTGGTGACCGTGATGCCAAGAGCCAGGGCAGCTTCAACATCGATATGGTCAAGGCCATTGCCAAAATTGGCGATCAGTTTCAGTTGCGGCCCGGCTTGTGACAGTATTGATTTGTCGATTTTGTCGGTGATGGTTGGAACCAGCACTTCGGCTTCTTTGACCGCAGCAATCAGGTCAAACTTGCCAAAAGGCTTGTCAGTGGCATTGACCCTGCACGAAAACAGCTCCTGCATGCGTGCTTCCACGGCATTCGGCAGCTTCCGCGTGATCATCACCAACGGTTTGGCTTGGCCCATGACGTGTTCTAAGTCCTTCGAAAAACCGGATATTGACGCAATTTTAACCTTGCCCGTTCACTGATGGCCTAGGCCTGCGCCCACGTCTCTAGACGCTGGTTCCGGTCTGCCGCAACTGAAAAGCATTTGGCCATGTCCGCAGCCCTGTTATCCACCGCCCGCCTGATCGACCGTTCGATGACCCGCCTGAAACTGAGCCATGTCGCTTTGGCCGGGCTCTTGCTGGCTGCCGCCGGCACAATCTGGATGGTGCAGGGCATGCGGGGCGGTGAAAAGAGAGTCGCCCAAGCGGGTGACACGACTGCTTCATTTGATTCAGCCCCGGTCCAATTGGGACCATCGGGCTTTGCAATCCCGCGCTTTCTCACGCTGAAATCCAACAAGGTGAACGTGCGCACCGGGCCTTCGAGCGACCATGATGTGGCCTGGATTTTCCAGCGCAAGGGCATGCCGGTTGAAGTCACAGCCGAGTTTGAGAACTGGCGGAAAATTCGCGACTCTGAAGGGTCGGAAGGCTGGATCCTGCAACAAATGCTGTCAGGCCGCCGTTTTGCCTTGGCACCGGACTGGAACATGCACAAGGCCGTGGCCCTGCATGACGCGGAATCAGGCGGAAGTGCTACCCTTGCCATGTTGATGCCGGGTGCCATTGCGCAAATCAAAAGCTGCACCGGCGAATGGTGCTATGTCACCACCGATCAATATGAAGGTTATGCCATTCAGGCTGAACTCTGGGGTGTCTATCCCGGTGAAGTCGTCGACTAGACCAGCATCAGCGCCGGGTCTTCCACCAGCGCCTTGAACGACGCCAAGAATTCAGCCCCAACTGCACCATCAACCGCGCGATGATCGCAAGACAACGTCACTGTCATTTGCGTGGCCAAAACGGGTTGCTTGTTTACGGGTACATACCGTTCCACAGCTGCGCCCACTGCTAGAATGCTCGCATGCGGCGGGCTGATAATGGCCGTGAATTGTTCGACGCCGAACATGCCGAGGTTTGATATCGCAGCTGTGCCACCCTGATACTCATGGGACTGTAGCTTGCGGGAACGGGCTTTGGCGGCGAGCGCCTTCATTTCGGTTGAAATGGCGGAGAGAGATTTGGTCTCGGCATTGCGCACAATCGGCGTGAATAAGCCGCCTTCAACCGACACCGCTACGCCGACGTCACTGGTGCGATGTTGCAGAATGCCGTCATCGGTAAAGGTCACATTGGCTGCGGGCACTTTTTGCAACGCAATGGCCATGGCCTTGATGATGAAGTCGTTGACCGAGAGTTTATAGGCAGGTGTTTTGTCTGCTGTCATTGGGGCTGATTTGTTCAGGCGCTCACGCGTTGCCATCATGGTGTCGATGGTACAAGTTGCGGTGAGATAGAAATGCGGAACGGTTTGCTTGGATTGGACCAGACGCTGGGCAATGGTGCGGCGCATGCCGTCGAGTGGTTTGATGTCATAGGAGCCGCCCTGGTAGAGGGCGCGGATGGCTGCGGAGTCGTTGCTGGTTGCTATTGCAACGGGCTTTGCGGGTTGTGCGGTCTTTATATCGGCCGCAGTGATGCGGCCACGTGGTCCAGAGCCTGTGAGTGATGTGAGTGCGACACCAGCCTGCTTTGCGAGGCGGCGGGCCAGCGGTGTAGCGCGGATTTTCCCTCCATCCCCAACATTGTCGTCATTCCGGCGAAGGCCGGAATCTGGCGGCAGCGAGACTCCGGCCTTCGCCGGAGTGACTGTTTGTGTGGGTGCGGCAACAACAGAAGAGAAAGCTTTTCCTTCCTCGCCACTTCCGTAAATCATCGCCACCACTGTGCCGATGGCAACCTTCTCGCCGTCCTTCACACCAGACAACTTGATTACGCCGTCGCCGGGCGATTCAATTTCCATAGCGGACTTGTCGGTTTCGATCTCGAAAACCGCCAGGCCCTTCTTGACCGTGTCGCCGTCTTTGACGTGCCATTTGGAAATGGTGCCGTGGTCCATGTCCATATCGACCTTGGGGAAAATCACCTCAACAGCCATGGCCTTAAATCCCGCCCTGCACCAGCTTGCGCAGGCTTTCGACGATTCCACCAACTTGCGGCACCGCAGCTTTTTCCAAGATGGGGCTATAGGGTATCGGGGACTCCACACCGCCCATGCGGAGTATCGGTGCATCAAGATAATCGAAGGCTTCGCTTTCTGCGACCATGGCGGAAATCTCGGCGCCGATACCAAGGGTTTTCACGCCTTCATAAACCACGGCGAGGCGCGTGGTTTTTTTGACACTTTCAATAATGGTGGCAGAATCAATCGGGCGGATGGAACGGAGGTCAATCACTTCGACGTTGATACCCTCAGCGGCCAGAATCTCTGCCGCTTCCAGTGCCTTGTGTACCATGATGGCGGCGGCAACGACCGTGACATCCGTACCTTCACGACGCACCACTGCTTTGCCAATCGGCGTCCGGTACATTTCCAAAGGCACGTGGCCTTTGATTTTGTAGAGCAGCTTGTGTTCGAAAATCAAAACTGGATCAGGATCGTCTATTGCGGCCAGCAACATGCCCTTGGCATCTTCAGGCGTTGAGGGTTCAAGCACTTTCAAACCCGGCACATGACCGAACATGGCTTCGAGGGATTGTGAATGTTGGGCGGCTGCGCCCGTGCCAGAGCCGCAAGGCATGCGGAACACCACTGGAACCGACGCCTTGCCACCGAGCATGTAGCGCATCTTTGCGGCCTGGTTGATAATCTGCTCAGACGCCAGCAAGGAAAAATCCGAGAACTGGAATTCATACACGGGACGTGCGCCTGCAACTGCAGCACCCACGGCAACACCAGCACCACCCAGTTCGGCAATCGGTGTATCGCGCACGCGGTCTTCACCGAAGCGATGCACGAGATCGCCCGTGACGCCGAAAGCGCCGCCATAAACACCAATGTCTTCTCCCATGATGAAAACGCGCTCGTCGGCTTCCATGGCCTGGGCCAAACCTTCCTGAATGGCTTGGGCGAAGCTCAGTTCACGGGTGGTCATGCGACACCTCCAACGGTGTAGACATCCCGCAATACGGTATCAGGTGTCGGGTTGGTACCTGCTTGCGCAAAGGCAAAACCATCGGCAACGTCCTGTTCAACTTCGTCCCGCACAGCCTGCAGTTCCGCCTCGTCAAAAATGCCGTGGCCCTGCAATTCGGTTTCAAACATTGGAATTGGATCCTTGAGTTTCCATTCCTCAATTTCTTCCTTGGTGCGGTATTTGTTACGGTCGGAACGGGAGTGGCCGCGGGTGCGATAAGTCTTGCATTCGATGAGCGATGGTCCGTCACCGTTTTGCGCACGTTCCATGGCCACCATCATGGCTTCATTCACGTCTGCGATATTGTTGCCGTCCACGATTACGCCCGGCATGTTGTAGGCGATGGCACGTGTAGCGATGTCCTGAACGGCGGTCGAGCGTGCGGTTGAAACCGACATGCCATACTGATTGTTCTCGCAAACATAAACGACAGGCAATTTCCAGACCGCGGCAATATTCAGGGACTCGTGGAATGCGCCTTCATTATTGGCACCGTCACCAAAGAAGCACACCGCCACGTCCTTGCCCTTGCGCTGCCTGATGGCAAGTGCCGCACCCGTGGCCAGAGGCAAGCCTCCGCCGACGATGCCGTTAGCGCCAAGATTGCCCGATGCCACATCTGCAATGTGCATGGAACCACCACGGCCCCGGCAATAGCCTTCTTCCTTGCCGAAGAATTCCGCGAACATGAATTTTACTTCGGCACCTTTTCCGATGCAGTGGCCATGGCCGCGATGGGTGGAGGTGATGTAATCCTTGTCCGTCAAATCCATGCAGATGCCGACGGCGGAAGCTTCCTGCCCGATGGACAAATGCATTGTGCCGTGTGTCAAGCCGCGAATGTAGGATTCTTCGGCCATTTCCTCAAAACGCCGGATCAGCCACATGCGCTTTAGCGCGAGGCGCAGCTGTTCCTTCGAATGCTTGGCATAGAAAGGGCGTGCGTTGCTGCCCTTCTTCATAGATTTCGCGGTTTGGGCAGCGGACATGGGTGAGCTCGACAATTGGCTGGTATAACAGCTCTAATGAAACATTCCGCACTCAAAAGTCAATATGTATCATTATTAATAGAGGTCGCGCACCGCTGTCAATGCCGACCCTAGGGCCGGAATGTCGCGATTGCGCAAAGCGACATGCATATCCGGGAGGCGCGGGGCCAAAAGCGCTCCGGCAATTGCGAAGAATTCGTCATCATTCAGTGATTCAATGGGCTTTCCTTCTTCGGCAATCAGCAGCGCCACACAGGCCGCTGCCATGACTGCAAGATTGAGGTCTTCGCCTTGCAGAAAGGCAAATTGTGGATTCACCTTGCCGGAGCGGGCAACCGTGTCAGCCTCAACCAGATGTAACAGGGCGCGAGCCAGGACTGTGGTTGGCTCTTCGCCTGGTGTGGACGGGTTGCCGGCCATGAGCCTGCGCGCGGCATCAATACGGTGTTCGAGCACCAGAAACGGTCCTTCGGTGCCGCTGGTGAGAATATGTTTGGCTGCCCGGAAGAAGTAGGCGGTAAACAGCGACGTCATCACCAAACGGTTCTGCCGGATTGCTTCTATCACTTCGCCCCGCATTCCGGGCGCAAAAGGCGACGGCAGTTCCCGCCATTTTGGCACAAACAGGCGCACAGAAATGTCAGCCGCCCGAGACAACAGCCAATCCGTGCTGCGGGCAGCACCTGCCACGATGCGAGATAAAAAGGTCGGTTGCCTTGCCATTTCATGCTCGTGTCCATCCGCATTTGACAGGTCTCGCACATAAAACTGGGCGGTGCGCAGGCTGTCGCGGATACCCGCCGCCATGCACACGGCATGTGCAGTGAGTGAATCAGCGGATTTGAGTGCAATCGTCATGGGGCAATTTGAACCTTGCGGGTGACGTTCCGTCAAGCCATGTTAGCGTCACAGGTCAAATCATGCCCACTGCACTTAAAACCGAAATGTCAGAAACGACGGGACTTGCCCATGATGCGCGTCGGTTTCGCACAATATTGCAAAGTTTTGAGCGGAACCTGGAATTGCTGTTCAAGGACTCTGGCCTGTCACCACATGTGGATCACGCCGCCCTTGCTACTGCATTTGCCAAATGGCGCGAACGTTTTGACGCCACCAAGCATCTGGCGGACGCCAACCGCCATGATTTCGTCATCTATGCGGCCGGCCTGATGCTGAAGGAACTGATTGACGCCAAACCCCTGCAAACCGTCCCCTCTGTGGATACACCGGAAAAACTCGGTGACCACGTTCTTGCCCGCTGGCCTGAGGGATATGCCTATACCAGCTTTTGCCTGTCGGTGGCGTCTGCCATTCTCAAGGAAATGGGTGAAGACGAACTCTCAGGCAAAGGCTTGGCCGAAGACCCGGCCTTCTGGGATTCATTCAAGGAAAACTCTACGGAAAGTCCGGCAACCGCTGTTGCCTTCTTCGATCTGGTGTGTGGACGCGACCCGAATTGGGATGCACCTGACGTTCCATGGATGCGCAATGCCCAACGGCAGTTCAGAGCGCTGCAGAACAAGGCCGAACCGAAACTGATTTAGATTGTTTGAAAAAAACCGGGCACCCTTGTGGGCACCCGGTAGATCTCGTCAAAGTTCCAAATCTTATTGTGGCAGTTTGTCGTCAATACCTTTGACGTACCAGTTCATGCCAAGAATCATGCCGTCGTCGACGTTGTCAACAACGGTGCCGTCTTGCTTGGTAATCTTGCCGCCGAAGGGTTTGAGCTTACCGGAAGCAATGTCGGCTGCCGTCGCTGCGGCCATTTTGGCAACGTCGTCTGGCATGTTGGCATAGGGCGCCATGACCACGGTGCCTTCAGCCATGCCGTCCCAGCTTTGCTGTGACTTCCAGGAGCCGTCGAGGACTGCATTGACGCGCTTCACGTAATAAGGACCCCAATTGTCAACAATGGCAGTCAACTGTGCTTTTGGCGCAAACTTCGACATGTCAGCCGATTGACCAAAGCCAAACTTGCCCTGTTCCTGGGCTAATTGCAGTGGAGCCGTTGAGTCGGTGTGCTGCACCGTAATGTCAGCACCTTGCGACAAGAGAACCTTGGCGGCATCTGCTTCCTTCGCGGGATCAAACCAGCTGTTGACCCAGACGATTTTCACTTTGAAGTCGGGGTTTACACTCTGTGCGCCTAGCATGAAGGCGTTGATGCCTGCAACCACTTCCGGAATCGGGAAGGACACGATGTAGCCAGCCGTGCCGGTCTTTGACATCTTGGCTGCAATTTGGCCGATGACGTAACGGCCTTCGTGGAACTTGGCGTTGTAGGTTGTAAGGTTCTCGGCTGTTTTGTAACCCGTGCCGTGCTCGAATTTCACGTCAGGATATTTTCCGGCAACTTTCACCATCGGGTCCATAAAGCCGAAGGAAGTTCCAAAAATCACCTTGCAGCCTTCGCGGGCCAGACGGTCAAAGGTTTTTTCGCTGTCGGCTTCCGCCACGTTTTCAACTTCAACCACATCCACCTTGTCGCCGAGAGCTGCTTTCACATCCATGGCACCGACATGGTGCTGGTAGCTGTAGCCAAAGTCGCCAATCGGGCCGGTATAGACCCAGCAGGCTTTCAAGGCTTCTGCAGATGCCGATGCAGACACCGCACCCAGCATCAAGGCAGCCGTAGCTGCCGTCATCAAAAATTTCTTCATTGAACTGTCCCTGTCATTTTTTGTTGTCGTCATCGATTTTGTTGTCGTCATCGATCCGGCACGAAGGGCTGTCCGAGTGAGGCTGGCGTGTTGCGACGCGTCAAAGCCTTGTTCCCGGAGATCACCACCAGCGCCAAGATTGTCACAAGATAGGGCAAACTCGAGAGCAATTGCGAGGGGATTTCGAAGGATTGTGCCTGCAAAACGAACGAAAGTATGGATATTGTGCCAAAGAGATAGGCACCTGCCAAAACCCTGACCGGACGCCACGAGCCGAATACCACCAAGGCGAGCGCAATCCAGCCCTTGCCGGAGGTCATGTTCTCTACCCATTGCGGTGTATAGACGAGGGACAAATACCCCCCCGCAAGGCCTGCACAGGCACCGCCAAAAAGCACACA
>JANMEM010000438.1:0-11601 GCA_031376985.1 Hyphomicrobiales bacterium | reverse complement strand
TTGGTTCCGGTTTGCACTTTGCAATGAGCGTGGACCATTCAATTGCGACAGTTCCACGCGCAGGTGACTGATCAAGTCCGCAGCGCTGACAGTTTTCACACTGAGGTCATTTGGAAGATGCAGGTCGTGAAGCTTTGACTCAAAGGGTTGGAACGCAATGGCATGACGATCCAAAAGATAGGCCTCAAGCCCGGTTGTACAACCATTGTGGATAAGTGCTTCAGCACCAAGCAGCCACGGCAGAATATCGCCTGTGTTGGTAACGATCACATTATCATGGCCTTGTGCGGCCTGTTGCCAAGTCACATGGTTTTCAGCTGGATGTGGCCGCGCAATAATGCGGTGTTGCGGGAAAGCCTTGGCCAGTTGCGGCAATAGCGCGAGGAAGGCTTTGAACAGCCGCATACGATGGCCTGCTATGTCTGCCGCCCAGTTCCCTGTCACCACATAGGGCGCATCGGAGGGAAAGCGCATTGGCGTCAAATCCGGAATGAAGTGATTCAGCGAACTGAAATTCGAGCTCAGTAAAATATAACGGCCATTCGTCTTTTGACGCTGTTCCGCTTCTGCCCGGTAAATGACCCGAAGTTCCGGTCTCAGCAGATCCATGCGACCGTTGCCCGTAATGTGAATAGGATTGCCGCTGTAATTCTCTGACCCAGACCAAGCCGCTGCATTGTCTGGTCCCCAAGCCATCAGGTCACTTGCGGTTCTGAACACCACAGGATGAACGCGGGCTTTGAGATAGGTCTCACGGCTGTAATAGAATTGGGCTTCTTCATCATGTGCCACGAAAACGTGGCCCAAGGCCTTCAGAATTTTCACGATTTCGACGGAAGAATATCTGATATCCTTTCCAAGATAAACTGCCCGTTCAAATTCTGGAAGGCGCATATGGATAGCATTGCGAGAGCCTACGATGACCTTGAACCCTCGCTCCACCAGCATACCACCAAGCAAGAGTTTTGAGTTGAGTTCCCGGCCTTTGATCTCACAGGGCAGGATAATTGTGTTGATGCTCACGTTGTGGTTATCGCAATGTTAGGAGAGGTACACGTCCACAAAAATTATATTTTGTCTTGCGCGACGAATTGGCTTCACCGTAAAAATGGTACCACCACCCCGGCTCGAACGGGGGACCTCTAGATCCACAATCTAGCGCTCTAACCAACTGAGCTATGGCGGCACGTTTTATTTTCTGTGCTGCAAGACAGCACTATTGGGCTTCACTAGCGCCAAGGCTTTTGAATTTCAACCCGCAAAAAGAAAAGGCCCTGCATTTCTGCAAGGCCTTTGAGTGAGGGTGCGCCGGGGAGGAGGTCGGCGAACCCTGGAATTTCAGATTCACGCAACCTTTGGCATGAACGGCTTCATGGCATCTGCCATCGGGGCCGAGGTTTCCTTCAGCCAGTCAGCGTAGAACTTGCTCATGGCTTCGGTCTGCTTGGCCACCGCGTCCTGCTGCGACTTGAAGAAAGACTGTTGCAGGCTCCACAATGCTTCCGGGGTCTTGGCGCTGAGAGCTTCGCGCGTGAAGGCGAAAGCAGCCTTTGCGTTTTCTTCAGCGATTTCGACGGCCTTGGTGTTCAAGGTTGCGAACTGGGTCTTGGTCTTTTCGATAGAGTCGTTGATCTGCATGGTGAACCTCGTTGAATGGATTGGTATACAGCATATAGAACGCGTCATGCTGCATTGCAACATAAATATTGCATTGCACAACAAAAGCCCCGGGACAAAGGTTAATGAAAGGTGGACGAAACCTGTAAAAACCGATTAATTGGCCATGCTTAGGCGAGGTTTCTGCGAGTCTGGGCGCGGTTTGCATTTGAAGCGTAGGGGCCATGTCAAAAACTCAACCCACTTTGGAAGACCTGCGGGACTCTGCATCGCCAGCGTGGTTGTGGGATTCAGCCCGGGCACGCATTGTCTGGGCCAATCGGGCCGGGGTTTTGGCATTTGATGCGACTTCGCTGTTTGACCTGATTGACCGGCCTTTTGATGCCCAGGAATCTGGCGTGGCCCGGGTGATGGCATTGGCCAGCCAGTTGGAGCGGGGCAAGGCGGAAAAACTGTTACTGCATTTCCCGTCGGTCGGGGCGGTGGTTCCCTTGGTTTGCCAATGCTGGCTGCACAGTCTGGCAGACGGTCGGGCTGGCGTATTGGTTGTGCAGGAACCTGAGAAGCCGAGAATTTCCGTGGCACCGGATGCTGTTGCCGGATCGATCATGGCATCGCTGCCTGTGGCGCTTTTGGTGTTGAATACAGAGGGTGGTTTTCTGCATGGCAATGCGGCTGCACAAAAATTGCTGGCAGCGGATGGACATTTGACGCTGGCAGATCTTCTGGGTTCGGAAGAACGGGCCGCCAAATTACTGTCGCGGCTTTCGGCCTCAGCTCTCGTCACCACAACGGAACATGTCAAATCCCGCGACCTGAAATGTGTTTTCACACGCGGGGCTGATGGCAACGTCACCTTGATGGTCGAAGATGTGACGGAGCGAAGGGCCCTCGAGCAGGACATGTTGTCCCGGCAAATTGCAGCGCTTGATGAAAAAGTGGCTGCTGCTGCCCCTGTCATGGTTCCGCAACCAACGGCAGCAGAAGCTTTTGAAAATCTCGGCAAGAGCATCGAGGAGGCGGTGAAGGCCAAGTCCCCCGTTGCCGCTGTGGACGCGCGGCCCGCCGCTCCGGTTGTTGAGGTGCCTGCCCCCTTTAAAGTGCCGTTTGTGCCGGATGCCGTTCGCAACAGTCTGGAGCGTACAGGGAAAGCCATTCTGGTGGGCCGCGAGGGCCAGGCCCTGTTCGCCACCAGCCATGTGGTCAGCCTGCTTGGCTATACTGAAGCATCTGATTTATTTTCGCATCCCACGCTGTGTCAGAGATTGTTTCAGACCAGCAGTGGCGCGGCTTTAAGTCTGGTGACCGCAAAAGGCGAAACCGAAGCGTTCAACCTCATCCGTGCCCAAATTCCATGGCAGAATGGATTGGCTGACCAGTTCATCTTGCAGGCAATAAAGACAACCGAGGCAAAACCGGTTGAGCGTGTGGACAAGCCTGCTGCATTGCCGCCAATAGAAGTAACTGCACCTGTTGCAACAGAAGTTGCTGTGGATGTTGCTCCGCCTGTGGTCATTGCAGATGAGCCAGTCAACTTGCCGATTGAAGCAGCAACTGCGAACAGTGACAACTCGATTGCCTATGAAGAATTAAAGGCCATTGTTGACGTCGCATCAGATGGCATCATCACCCTCGACAAGGACGGCAGCATTCTGGGTTTTTCAGCGGGTGCGGAAGCGATTTTCGGTTTGACGGAAGCCGAAGTGTTGGGCCGTCCGCTGGGTGCCTTGCTCAAATCTGAAAGCCGCAAGGTGTGGCGCGATTACATGGCGGGTTTCAATGGGCCGGGTCTGGCCAGCGTCTTCAACGATGGTCGCGAAGTGGTGGCGCAAACGCGTGAAGGCAATGCCGTTCCGCTGTTCGTCAGTGTCAGCCGATTGCAGTCCCTGAAATCCCGCGCGGCACTTTGTGCCGTGGTGCGCGACATCACGACGTGGAAACGCACCGAACGGGAATTGCGTGAAGCCAAGGATTTGGCCGAACAGGCCAACAGGCAGAAATCAGATTTTCTTGCCCGCATCAGCCATGAATTGCGTACGCCTCTCAATGCCATCATGGGTTTTTCCGAAGTGATGCGCACCGAACGTTTTGGCGAATTGCGCAATGACAAATACCGCGGCTATGCCAACGACATTCACAGCAGCGGCGAACACCTTCTGGCGCTGATCAATGACCTTCTGGATTTGTCGAAAGTTGAAGCTGGCAAACTGGAATTGAATTTCACCGCCGAAAGCGTTGCCGATGCAACGGAACACGCGCTCCGCCTGTTGCAAGAAGAGGCACGGACAGCGCGGGTTCTCATGCGTACAGCGTTTCCGGCAAAGCTGCCGCGTGTGGTGGCTGATCACCGGGCGCTCCGGCAGATCATGCTGAACCTGTTGTCCAACGCGGTAAAATATACCAATGCGGGTGGACAGGTGGTTATTTCAGCCAGCGTGGAACATGACGGTTCGTTGGCTGTGCGTGTGAAGGATACCGGCATTGGCATGACTGATGAACAATTGAAGGATGCGCTTCAGCCTTTCACACGGGTTGAGTCACCAGATCGTGTGCGGCAGGGCACGGGCCTTGGCCTGCCTTTGACCAAGGCATTGACGGAAGCCAACCGGGCGAAATTCAACATGTCGAGCGAACCGAACATGGGCACCTTGGCCGAGATTGTATTTCCGGGCACGCGGGTGCTGGCGGAATAAATGGCTTTTGCCATGACCCGCCGAGACGGCAATGCCGGTTTTCGCCGAGCACTTCTATTGGCGGTGTTGGTTGCAGTTGTGGCTGCTTTGCCCATTCTGTCTATTTTCTTTCTGTCCTTCACGGGCAGCACAGGTGGCTGGCCAGCCAATCTGCCGAGACTGGTTTTGACCACTCTTCAATTTTGCGCCGGTGCCGGTGCTATCGCATTGGTGGTGGGAACTGTGATGGCGTGGCTGGTAACGTTCCATCGTTTTCCGGGACGGCGCTTTTTGAAATGGATGGCACTGCTGCCCTTGGCCCTGCCCGGCTACATCATTTCTTTCGTCTATGTGGACGCCTTCACTTATGCAGGACCTGTGCAGCAAACCTTGCGCGATTTCTTTGGCTGGGCCAAGCCATCGGATTATTGGTTTCCTGAAATCCGCTCGACAGGCGGTGCCATGGTGGTCATGGCCTTTGCGCTTTACCCTTATGTCTATCTTGCAGGCCGGGCGGCCTTCATGCGACAGCCCATGAACCAGTTGCATGTGGCGCGTACGTTGGGCCGTGGACCGTTTCGGGCTTTCTTTGAAATTGCCTTGCCGCAAGCCAGGCCCGCCCTGTTCATTGGCACGCTGTTGGTGGTCATGGAGTGCATCAATGATATTGGCGCTGCAACGTTCTTCGGCATTGGAACGTTGACGACTGCTGTTTACAGCACGTGGCTTGATCAAGGAGATCTTGCAGGTGCGGCACAGCTTGCGTCATTGCTGATCCTGTTCATGGCTTTGCTGGTTTATATTGAAACCGTTGCGAAGGCTCGAACGCTACGCGACGCGAAGAACACAGGCATCCTCGCGCGTAATGCATTGACGGGTTGGCGTGGCGCCTTGGCAACGCTTGCCATGGTGGTGCCGGTGATCATGGGATTTGCCTTGCCGGTTCTTTTGCTGGTTCAGCATGGATTGAGACGATGGAATGAAATCTTTGTCGTGGATAACATTCTGGCGATCTGGCGCTCGGCTTTGCTCGCAGGGTTGGCCTGCGTGATCACAGTGTTGGTGGCCCTGGCTTTGGTGCATCTCGCGCGCAAGCATCCGTCCTTCGGATTGAAGGGCATCGTGCGGTTGGCCAGCCTTGGCTATGCGCTGCCCGGCACTGTGTTGGGCATTGGTGTGCTGGTGCCGTTTGGTCAATTTGACCAATGGCTTAACCGTGTGTTGACCCTGTGGACTGGCAGCGGCCCCGGGCTGGTTTTATCAGGCGGCATTTTTGCGCTGGTGTTTGCCTATGCCACGCGTTTTCTCATCATCTCGGTTGGCCATGTGGAAGATGGCATGGCAAAAATTCCAACCAACATGGATGATGTTGCCCGAACCCTTGGCCGGGGAACCGGATATATTTTCCGAAGCATCCATTTGCCGTTGTTGAAGCCTTCAATCGTTTCGGCGTTGCTGCTGGTTTTCGTTGACGCCATGAAAGAATTGCCTGCCACCCTGATTTTGCGGCCCTTCGATTTCGACACCTTGGCCACACGAGTGTTTACGCTTGCATCTCTCGGGCAATATGAGTCAGCGGCCATTCCGGCTTTGTTGATTGTGATTGCGGGACTTGTTCCGGTTGTGGTGTTGTCGCGGAACTTGCGCAACACAGCCCGATGAATACGACCGCCATCAATCCGCCGCACAGCGCGGCTGAAACGCGATCATGACCAAATCACGTCCGTTGCTCATCGTTGTCATCACCTTGTGCATGTTGTTTGCCGCATTGACTGCTTTCTGGATTGCCTTGCTGCCGCAACGCATGCTTGGGCAAATCAGCGAGCTCATGTTGCGCGAACAAGGGCTGACGCTGGAAGCAAAAAAGCCGCGATTGCGATTTGACGGAGATTTGGTGTTGCGGTTGGAAGCGGTGACACTCACCGATGGCAAAGACAATGTTACTGCACTGACCGCACGCGATATGACATTGGATGTTGGCATCGCGTCGCTGTTTGGTGGCGGAGCCACAGCGAAGACTTTGACGTTAAATGCGCCGGTCATAAATATCGAGGTTTCGGGAAATGCCAGGACGTTAAGCCTTCCAGCACGTCGCGTCATCTTGCGTGAAGGTGTGGTGAAGCTGCGGGACGCAACACGAAAATCGGTCGTGGCTCTCGCAGATGTCAACGGGCAGATCAGCATGGGCGAAAGTGCAAAGCTTGATGTGAGCTTCATACTGAATGGTGCAGTGACCACCTTGGCAGCAGAAGTTGAAAGTGCGACGCGTCTGTTGGCCGAGGGAAGCCCGGCTGATATTTCACTTTCCACGAAGAACCAGATTATCTCGTTTTCAGGCCGTGCGCGTTATAGTTCCGGCGTGGAGCTGGATGGGCAAATCACGCTGGAGGGCAGCGACGCGGCTGGCTTCTTCAATTGGATTGGCATGCCTTTGCTCTCGCTTGAAGACGTCGGCCCTATTGCCCTGACCAGTGGTGTTTCGACCAATGGATTGTCAGCAACCTTGAATAATGTCGACGCCAAAATCGGGGCGCAAAACGTCAAGGGAAATGCCAATGTTCAAGCGGGACCTGACAGGATGAAACTCACTGCTGATCTTGCAATGGCCGGGCTCAACGTGCTGTCAAAAACCTCTCTTCTGGCAGCGCCGTGGAGCGAAAAGCCTTTTGACCTCAGCGATTTGACCGCTGTTGATGCCGATGTAAAATTCAAAGTCGAACACTTGTCATTGCGGGGTTTAGACCAAGGCCCGTCTGATGTAGCCGTCACTTCAACAGATGGAAAGACCAACATCGACGTCTCGCTGGCTGCAACAAAATTTCATGTTGCACTTGTTCCAAAAAGTAAAATGATCCAACTTGATGCAACGCTTGATGCGAAACTCGTGGATGCAAAAACATTGCTCGCAGGGCTGTTGGGATTTGATCGTTTGTCCGGACCTGTCAATCTGTCGGCGAAGGTTTCTGCCGAAGGTGCCAACCCTGCTGCGCTCATTTCAACGCTCAAAGGGAACATCAATTTGGATGGGCAGAAACTTTCGCTCAGCGGTATTGATCTCAGGTCACTGATTGCAACACCACATGAAGGTTGGCAAGCAAATGACACTGCAAAAACGGCCCGTTTTGATATGTCATTTGAATCCCAAATTGATGATGGTGTTGCCGCACTTCAGAAGGCCGAAATCGCGCTGCCTGATGCAACATTGAAAGCCAAGGGGGAAATTGATTTTCTGCGCCAAGCGTTCAGTGTTTCTTTTGCGCCGAAGGGTAAAGTGCAATCCCTCAAAGGAACATGGGTTCGGCCCCTGTTTGCCGCCGATGCGGGAATCGCACCAGCACTTCGCCCGGTAACAGCACCAGCCAATTGATTGCCATGCAGATCACAGGCAAAGTGTTGACATGATCCGGGTTCAACAACAGGCCTTTGATGTGGGCCACGAAATCAGCGCCATCAAAGCGGGAAAGCCCTCCATTGGTGGCACGGCGGTGTTTGTGGGCACCGTGCGCGATATCAACGATGGTGCGGGCGTATCGGCACTGACGCTGGAACATTATCCCGGCATGACTGAAAAGGCGCTTTCCGATATTGAAGCTGAAGCACGGACACGTTGGGCGCTTGATGATGTGCTGGTTGTGCATCGCTATGGCCGCATGGAGCCGGGTGATGACATTGTGCTGGTGATCTGCTGTTCGGAACACCGCGACAATGCCTTTGATGCCTGTCGCTTTCTCATGGATTTTCTGAAAACTCGTGCGCCATTCTGGAAACTGGAAGTAGGTCCAGGCGAGGCCAAATGGGTTGATGCCCGTGACAGTGATGATGCAGCTGCTGCGCGCTGGAGCAAGGAATGAGATGGCGGACAGTGGCCGTGCAATGGGTTACGGTTCTGGTGCTGTTTGCCGTGCTGGCCGCCATTCAATATTACAAGCCGGAGTGGACCGGCATCGACATGGGCCGCTCGCCTGCCAGCGGAAACAATTACCACGCCATTGATGGCGACTCCTTCAGGGCGGATGATGTTGAAATCCGGCTCTATGGTATCGATGCGCCGGAGTATCGGCAGATGTGTTCGGATAGCGGCAAACAAATAGATTGCGGACGCATGGCACTGGATGCTTTGTCGCGGCTCATTCGCAACAAAAATGTGAGGTGTACGATCATTGACCGCGACCGCTATGGCCGTCAGGTTTCAGTTTGCAAGGACGGTGCTTTGGAGATCAACCGTGAAATGGTGCGGCTGGGTTGGGCCGTGGCCTATCGTAAACATGCGCTTGATTATGTGGTGGCCGAGCGCGAGGCAAAAAACGTCAAACGCGGCATATGGGCCTGGGGGTTTGAAAGACCGGAAGACTATCGGGCAAAGAACAGAAAGGTGGGCGACAGTTTACTTGCAGAGTAAACTATCCCCTCGCTTTCAAATCGTTACAGCACCCTTGCCATCATGCTCAAAGCACAAGTCGAGAGCCTTCTGCAAATTGGCGGCGCGGCGGAAATCCGGGTCGCCGTTTTTGCCAGTCACACAGGCCGTTATAAACTTGCGATAATTGGTTTCAACGGGTTTGGACGCGATGGGATTCCATGCCATGGTGTTGATGTTGTTGCCCAGACACACGCGGATTTCATTCCAGCCGTCGAAGTGTTTAATCTCCACCGCACCCTTGTCGCCGTGAATACGCAAATGCAATTCATTGCTGTGACCTGTCATGAAGCGCGAAGCTTGTATAATGCCAATGGCACCGTTGCCGAATTCGGCGGTCATCACGGCTGTGTCATTGGCGTCGAGTGGATAGTCGCCGATCTGGTCGCCTTCAGCCTTGTGAAAGGTCTTGAGGCGCGACTGGATTGACACGGGCATGGAGTCACAGGCGAAGCTGGCGAAATCCAGAATGTGAATGCCAACATCGCCGAGCACGCCCATGGAACCATGCTTGCTCGACAAGCGCCACAGCCACATGGGCAGGGTTTTCCAGTCTCCCCAGTGATTGCCCACCAGCCACGACTGGCGATAGCTGGCCTCGACATGGCGAATGTTGCCGAGTTGTCCGGACGTGACCAGCCTGCGGGCCTCGTGCAATTGCGGCACGTTTCGATAGGTCAGGTTCACCATGTTGATGAGGCCTGCCTTGTCGGCGGTGGTTGCCATTTCATCGGCAAGCTTGAAATTTTCTGCCAAGGGCTTTTCGCACAGTACATGTTTGTTGGCGTGCAGCAGCTTCATGGTGGTGGGATAATGGATGGGGTCCGGCGTGACGTTGGCTGCCGCATCAAACTGGCCCCAGGCAATGGCCTTGTCCAAATCCTCGAAGTGATTGGCAATGCCAAAGTCCTTGGCGAAGGCTTCTGCGCGCCCCGGCATGACATCAACAGCGGCTACGAGTTCACAACGCGGGTCATCCCTGAAAGCAGTCGCGTGGGACCGGGCCATGCCACCGGTGCCAAGGATGATGAGGCGGATTTTTTTGGTCATGGCGTGCCTCAACGGAACCCTTCTTCCCCATCTGCATGCAGACGCGGGCCTTTGATTTCCAGTGGAATTGGTGCCTTGTCGGCTGGCACGTTGGGCGCGTCATGAATTCCGGCCCACGCTTTTGCAGGGTTATGAGCCCAGCGCGTGGCGTTCTTGATCACCTTTAACACCAGCGGATTGTGATAGGCCGTGTAGGCTTCATGGCCGGGGCGGAAATAGAAAATTTTACCGGCACCGCGCTGGTAGGTGACGCCTGAGCGGAAGACCTCTCCACCTTCGAAATGGGAGATCATCACGGTTTCCAGCGGTTCCGGAATCGAGAAGGGTTCGCCGTACATTTCCTCGTTTTCAATCTCGATCATTTCGGGAAGGCCAGCAGCAATCGGATGGTTCGGATTGATGATCCAGACCCGTTCCTTTTCGCCGGCTTCCCGCCACTTCAATGAACAGGGCGTGCCCATGAGCTTCTTGAAGATTTTTGAATAGTGACCGGAATGCAAAACGATGAGTCCCATGCCTTCCCAGACACGTTTTGCAACGCGCTCCACGATTTCATCTTTCACTTCACCATGGGCGGTGTGTCCCCACCACAGCAGCACATCGGTTTCATCGAGGCGCTTTTGTGACAGGCCGTGTTCAGCGTCATCGTCGAGCAAGGCGTGATCGACGATGAATTCCTTGTCGCCCTTGAATGCGTTTTTCAGTGCGCCGTGCATGCCCTCAGGATAGAGCGAGGCGACAAGTTTGTTGGTTTTCTCGTGGCGGTGTTCGTGCCAGATCAGTGTGCGGATGGTCATTGCCTTCAAGTCTCTCTCTGTGATCAGCTGCCGGATTTTATCTTGCCTTGGGGATAAGAAGGAAGCGGCAAAAATGCAAAGGAGCCCCGCCCCGTTGCTGCCGTGAGGCGTGCAAGTCTTGCGGTCACTGCCTCCGGAAACATGGTCCAGTCAAATCGCCACGTCCAGCAGCCCATGGTGCCCGGCGTATTCATGCGGTGATAGCCGTCAAGACCAAGCACGTCCTGCAACTGGAAAATCGCCGTATTGGCCACCGAATGGGAACAGGCGCTGACCATGGCCCAGGCCGCGTCATCTGCGTTCAGAACATCAAGATATTGTGCCGCATAGTCTCGTTCCCGGTCGGTGGTGGAATGCCACCAGCCTTTGACCGTATCGTTGTCATGGGTTCCGCTATAGACCACGGTTTCGCGCTCATAATTGTGCGGCAGGAAGACATGGCTTGCATCGCCATCGAACGCAAACTGCAGGATGCGCATGCCGGGAAGTCCAGCCTGTTTCCGCAGGGCCACCACATCATCAGTGATCACCCCCAGATCTTCCGCAATGATCGGCAAACTGCCGAGTGCCTTGCCTATGGCATCGAACAACGCGCTGCCCGGACCGGGCTTCCACGTACCTTTGATGGCCGTTGGCTCAGTTGCCGGAATTTCCCAATAGGCGCTGAAGCCGCGGAAATGATCGATGCGTATGATGTCGGCCAGCACGAGTTGGCGGCGGACGCGGGCAATCCACCAGGCATATTTGTCCTTCTTCATGGCGGCCCAGTCATAAAGCGGATTGCCCCAACGTTGACCGGTTTCCGAGAAAAAGTCCGGCGGCACCCCTGCAATCACCCGTGGTTGCCCGTCGTCTGTCAGGTCATAGAGTTCCGGCTTTGACCAGCAATCAGCACTGTGGTGGGCAATGAAGATGGGCAAGTCACCCACCAGTTTGACGCCGCGCTGATTGGCATAAGCTTTCAGTGCCGACCATTGCGCATCGAACTGCCACTGCACAAAACACCAGAAGTCGATTTCTTCGCGATGCAGCTTTCGCGCCGCCGCCA